>JBGPLJ010000004.1:0-32148 GCA_041486385.1 Steroidobacteraceae bacterium | reverse complement strand
GTCGAGCGTCTGCATGCCCAGCTGCGCGCCGGTCTGGATCGAGGAGTACATCTGCGCGACCTTGCCCTCGCGGATGAGGTTTCGAATCGCGGGCGTGCCGATCATGATCTCGTGAGCGGCAATGCGCCCGCCGCCGATCTTCTTCATGAGCGTCTGCGAGATGACAGCGCGCAGCGACTCCGAGAGCATCGACCGCACCATGTCTTTTTCCGCCGCGGGGAACACATCGACAATGCGGTCGATGGTCTTGGCCGCGGAGCTCGTGTGCAGCGTTCCGAACACAAGGTGGCCCGTTTCGGCCGCGGTGAGCGCGAGGCGGATGGTCTCGAGGTCGCGCATTTCGCCGACCAGGATGATGTCCGGGTCCTCGCGCAGCGCCGACCGCAGCGCTTCGCTGAAGCCGAGTGTATCGCGATGAACTTCGCGCTGATTGATCAGGCAGCGCTTCGATTCGTGCACGAACTCGATCGGATCCTCGATGGTGATGATGTGATCCGGGCGATTGTCGTTACAGTGATTGATCATGCCGGCAAGGGTCGTCGACTTGCCCGAACCGGTGGGGCCCGTAACCAGCACGAGGCCGCGCGGCAGCATGCACAGGTCCTTGAAGATCTTTGGCGCCGAGAGATCATCCAGGGTGAGAATCTGCGACGGAATATTGCGAAACACCGCGCCCGCGCCGCGGTTCTGGTTGAACGCGTTGACGCGAAAACGCGCGAGCTTCGGAATCTCGAAGGAAAAATCGGTCTCGAAGAACTCCTCGTAAGCCTTGCGCTGCTTGTCATTCATAATGTCGTACACCATGCTGTGTACTTCCTTATGAGTGAGCGCCGGCATGTTGATGCGCTTCATGTCGCCGTCGACACGGATCATCGGCGGCACGCCTGCGGAAAGGTGCAGGTCCGACGCGTTGTTCTTGACCGCGAAGGCGAGCAGTTGAGCGATATCGACAGCCATGCGAGTTCCTCTGCAGGCGCGCGTGAACCGGCGGGCGGGAGCCGCGGTCCGCAGCGCACTAAAGCAGGCTAAGTATAGCGGAGCACTCCCTCGCCCAATATGTTAATTGGTCCGCAAAATTTGGCCGAAAACGCTCGAATTGTGCGGCAGCGAATCGCAATGGCGGCCCGCGGTGCTGGCCGATCCCCATCGGAGATCACATTAGTCGCAGTTACCAAGGGTCACAGCCTCGAGACGGTGGGCAGAGCGCTTGAGTGTGGACTCGATCACATCGGCGAGAATTACCTGCAGGAAGCGCTGCCGAAACTCGCCGCCATGGCGCATCGATCAGACGTTACCTGGCACTTCATCGGCCGCCTGCAGGCCAACAAGACGCGCGCCGTCGCGGAGCACTTTGCCTGGGTACACGCGATCGACCGTCTGAAGATCGCCGAGCGTCTGAGTGCGCAACGTCCCCTACATGCCCCAGCGCTCAACGTGTGCCTCGAGGTCAGCCTCGAAGCCGAGGACAGCAAGAACGGCATTCATCCCATGGATCTGCCGCAGGTCGCGCAGGCTGTCGCGGCCTTGCCGCGGATTCACCTGCGCGGGCTCATGTGCATTCCGCCACCGCTCACGGATCCGCAGACGCAATTTGAGCGCTTCCAGCGCATGCGTTTGCTTCTGGCCGAGTTGCGCGCTGCCGGCAACGCTTTGGATTGTCTGTCGATGGGCATGAGCGACGATTTCGAACTCGCGATTGCCGCAGGGGCTACGCACGTCCGAATTGGCACGGCGCTCTTTGGACCGCGCGCATCGGCTGCGGGAGCAACGCCCTGAACTTGAAGGTCATTGGGAGACTTCTTTGGCTACACAGAAGATTGGCATTATTGGCGGCGGCAATATGGCGCGCAGCCTCGTCGGTGGCCTCACGGAGCGCGGGTTTGCACCGAACCAGTTGACGATAGCGGAGCCAAGCGCCAGTCAGCGTGAGGAACTGGAGAGACGCTGGGGTGTTGGCACCTCCGCTGACAACAGCGCTGCGGTCCGTGGCGCCAGCGTCGTTGTGTTCGCGGTGAAGCCGCAGATCATGAAGATCGTCGCGACCGAGGTGGCGTCGGTATTGCGCGCCTCCGGCGCCGTGGCGCTGTCGATCGCGGCCGGGATCCGGGCATCCGATATCGCGCGCTGGCTCGGCCCCGGCGTACCCGTCGTGCGCTCCATGCCGAACCGGCCGGCACTGATCGGTCGCGGTGTCTCCGCACTGTACGCGGCCCGCGACGTGCCACAGTCCGCGCGCAAGGCCGCCGAGGCGGTGCTGGCCGCGGTGGGCGCGACGCTCTGGGTGGAGGAGGAATCGCTGATCGACGCAGTCACCGCCGTGAGCGGCAGCGGACCCGCATACTTCTTTCTCTTGATGGAGCTGATGGAGGCCGCTGGCTGCGAACTTGGCTTGCCGGCGACAACCGCGCGCGCACTGGCGATCGAGACCGCCTATGGCGCGGCAAGCATGGCTTACGCCCGCATCGACGACCCGGCGACACTGCGCGAGCAGGTCACATCGAAGGGCGGAACCACGGCGGCAGCGCTGGCGGTCTTTGCCGAAGCCGATCTAGCCGGTATCGTGCGCCGCGCCGTCATGGCAGCAGCGAGACGTTCTGGCGAGCTCGCCGCCACGTACGGCGATTCTGATTCGAGGTAACCGCGTGCGCGAAGCTCTGCTCTATATTCTTGATGCGCTCCTGTCGCTGGTCGTCTGGGCCTTTTTGCTGAGACTCCTGCTGCAACTGACACGGGCCAATTTCCGCAATCCCTTCGCCGCGGCAATCGTTGCGCTCACCAATCCCCTGGTTTTGCCCCTGCGCCGTATCCTGCCGCCGATCCGGCGGCTCGACACGGCGTCACTTATGGCAGTCATCGCCGTGCAGCTAGCTGCCCAGGCGTTATTGCTTGCGATTGCCGGCGGGGGCGTCGTGCCCTTGCCGCTCCTGTTGCGCACCACCTTGATCGCGCTCGCCATCAACGTGACCTACGTCTTGAGCGGAGCGGTAATCGTCACCGTAATCCTGAGCTGGGTGGCGCAGGGCCAGAATCTTCCGCTCGCAGCGCTCTTCTACAGCTTGAGCCGCCCCGTGGTGCGGCCCTTCCAGCGTTTGATTCCCCCGCTCGGCGGTCTCGATCTGTCGCCCATTTTCGCGTTGATCCTGCTGCAGGCGCTGCGCATTTTGCTCTCCCAGTGGTGATTGCACGCGCGCAAGGCCGCTCGAAGACCTGCGATCTTCACCTGCAATTGCAAGCAGTTAGCGCACTGTTCGCATGCCTCGAGAGAGCTTGCGCAACGCGCACTGTCGCTTGCGCGCACGTGCGCTGACATGCGTCGCCACGAAGCGACGTTACTCACGCGATCCGCGTCGGCGCCGGCGCAGGCACCGGTCAAACTACCGAGGGCCTTCCGACCGAGTTGCGCGCGCACCTTGAAAATAAGGCTTTGCGACACTCTCTCCGCGGAAAAAAAATTCATCAAACGTCTTAACCGGCGCGATCTGTTGTGTTAGTTTTGCCGCCCGTCTGAATCGGGCCGTCGCCCAATTTGAAAACTTACCAGGAGACTCCACGATGGCGAAAAAGAATGCTGCACCGACCAAGTCGGAAATCCTTGCGGCAGTTTCGAAGGACACCGGACTTACCAAGAGACAGGTGAGCGGAGTGCTCGAGTCGCTCGGCGGCTCCATCAAGAAGGCTCTGCGCAGCGGCGGCCTGTTCACCCTGCCGGGTCTTTGCAAGATGAAGGTCGTCAAGAAGCCCGCCACGAAGGCGCGGGAAGGCATCAACCCGTTCACGGGCGAAAAGATGACGTTCAAGGCCAAGCCGGCGAGCAAGAAAGTTCGCATCATGGCCCTGAAGAACCTGAAGGAAATGGTGAACTAGCCCTTTTCCACTTGTCGTCCGGAGCGGCGCGCGCCGCTCCGGACTCTTCTCTCGAAGCTGCTGCGGCAGCTCAATACGCGCCTCAAGACTCCCGGCGCAAGCCTGCGAGTTCAGCCTGCAACGCAGCCTTGAGCTCATGCAGGCGTCCATGAAAGAAATGATCCACACCCGGTATCACCACCAGATGCGGTGACAACCCCGACTGCGCAATCCACGTGCGCACCCCGTCAACATTCACCAGATCGTCCTGGTCGCCCTGCACGATGACCCAGGGACACCCCGGATCGATACGTTCTCCTGGATCGAGCCGTTCCACGGGCGGAGCAATCGTCGCTAGGCGCGCAACAGCCCGCGGCGTAGCGCGCTCGCGCGTCGCAAGCCGGGCAGCCACCAGGGCGCCAAATGAAAATCCCGCGAGCCACAACTCAAGCGGGCGCCATTGTGCTCGGACCCAATCACAGACAGCGGCAGCGTCGTCCGTTTCGCCGCGGCCATCGTCATACGTTCCGCCGCTGGCGCCGACACCACGAAAATTGAAGCGCACGGTTGCGAGGCCCATCTCTTCGAAGGTGCGCGCCACCGTGTGCACGACCTTGTTGTCCATGCTGCCGCCATGGAGCGGATGCGGATGGCAGACAACCGCTGCGCGCGCGCCGCTGAAGTCATCGGGCACGGCGACGAGCGCCTGAAGCGGGCCCGCCGGCCCCGCAATCATGAGACGTTGCGGCGTCGCTGGCTGGCTAACCATGGCCGGCCGGGGCGGCTACGGCAAGCAGCAGGCGATTGAGCCGGGCGACGTACTGCGCAGGCTCCTCCAGTTGGCCACCCTGGGCGAGCAGTGCCTGATCGAACAGCGTGAGCGCGAGATCACCGAAGGCGCCGGCGCTATCCGCTGCGGTTGGACCCGCGGTCGAGATCGAATCGAGGCGCTTGACGAGCGGATGCTCCACATTCAACTCGAGCCAGGGCTTGCTCGCGGGAAATTTCTGCCCCGCAGCCTCAAACAGCCGTCGCAGATTGGGGCTCAGCTCACCGCGCGCGTAAACCAGGCAAGCGGGCGAATCGGTCAATCGTGTGGCAACGCGTACCTCGGTCACCCGCTCGCCGAGCACGTCTTTGACGCGCTTCAGGAATGTCTTCGATTCCTTCACCGCGGCTTCCTCGCGGCTGCGATCGGCTGCGGTCGCGAGCGCGCCGAGATCGAGATCGCCGCGTGCGACGTCGTGCAATGCCTTGCCGTCGAACTCGCGCAGATGCTCGATCATCCACTCATCGACGCGGTCGCCGAGCAGCAGCACTTCGATGCCGCGTTGGCGCAGCAGCTCGAGATGCGGGCTGGAGCGCGCCGCGGCAATCGAGTCGGCGGCCACGTAGTAGATTTTGGTCTGGCCCGTCTGCATCCGGCCAACATAGTCCTCGAGGGCCTCATCTTCCACGTCGCTCTTTTCATGGGTACTCGCGAAGCGCAACAGGCGCGCGATCCGTTCGCGGTTCGTGGCGTCCTCGGCGGGCCCTTCCTTCAGAACGCGGCCGAATGCCTTCCAGAACACCAAGTACTTCTCGCGTTCGTCGGCCGCGAGCTTGGCGAGCATGTCGAGCGCGCGGCGCGTGAGTGCCGAGCGCATCGCCTCGACTTCCGGGTTGGCCTGCAACAGCTCGCGCGATACGTTGAGCGGCAGATCCGCTGAATCCAGCACGCCCTTGATGAAGCGCAGATACAGGGGCAAAAAATCGCCGGCATCGTCCAGGATAAAGACGCGCTTCACGTAGAGCTTCAGCCCCCGCGGCTTGTCGCGATTCCACAGATCGAAAGGCGCGTGCGCCGGCACGTACATCAGGCTCGTGTAGTCGCGCTTGCCTTCGACCCGGTTGTGGCTCCACGCGAGCGGATCGACGCTGTCGTGAGCGATGTGCTTGTAGAGCTCCCGATACTCCTCGTCCTTGATCTCCGTGCGCGGCCGGGTCCAGAGCGCCTGCGCGTGGTTCACCGTTTCAAACCCAGCCTCGCTTCCCGCCCCTTCCGCCCGCATGCGCACCGGTATGGCGATGTGATCCGAGTAGCGGCGCACCAGTGCGCGCAGCACATGGCCATCAGCAAAGCGTTTCTCTTCGGCACGCAGATGGAGCGTCACGCGCGTGCCGCGCTCGGCCTTGTCAAACGGTTCGACAGTGAAATCGCCTTCGCCGCTCGATTCCCAGCGCACGCCCGAGGAGGCGGGATCTCCGGCCTTGCGCGTGAGCACCTCAACACGCTCCGCCACCATGAAGGCCGAATAGAATCCGACGCCAAACTGGCCGATGAGCTGTGCCCCTGCACGCTCATCGCCCGACATCTCTTCCAGGAACTCGGCGGTACCGGAGCGCGCAATCGTGCCAAGCTGTGAGACGACATCCTCGCGCGACATGCCGATGCCATTGTCGGCAACCGTGAGCGTGCCCCGCTCGCTATCGTGCTCTATGCGGATGGCGAGCTCGGCATCGCCGTCGAGCAGGGACGGCTCCGCCAATGCCCGGAAGCGCAGCTTGTCGGCCGCGTCTGACGCGTTCGAAATGAGTTCGCGCAGGAAGATCTCCTTGTTGCTGTACAAGGAGTGGATCATCAGACGCAGCAGTTGCTTGACCTCGGTTTGAAAGCCGAGTGTCTGTCGCTCAGAACCCTTGGTAGTCATGCAATCCCCGTAAACGGTCTGACTTTTGTGAAGGTCCGCGCGAGTTTGGGGATCGCGGAAGATTAATCAAGACCGGCGCGGCTTCACGCTGACCGCGGAGGGGGCCGGCGGCAAGAGAGGCTAGAAGCGGGCGATGTAGATCATGAGGCCGGGCGCAACCGCAACGCTGAGCCAGCCAATGGCAGAGGCAAGATCCTGAGACGCGCCCAGCCACAAATGGCGCACTACGCTCACGGCATCATCGAGCTCATCGAGGACAAGCAGCAGTCTTTCCATGGGGGGCGACCATTGACGAGACGGTGCTGACTATATGCAGCGTGCGTCAGAGCGGGCGTGACTGGAATCACGACGTCGCGAGGGCCGGTGGTGCTCCGCGCTTGCCATTAGACATAGGCCGTGCCTACGCTAGCCAGGAAGCCGACTGCATCACAGTTGGCGCTCTCACGAACCCCAATGTTGCGCATCGTCGTATTGAACCCCAAAGGGGGATCCGGCAAGACCACGATCGCCACGAATCTGGCGAGTTACTATGCGTCGCGTTCGTTGCAGACAACGCTCATGGATTACGACCCGCAGGCATCGAGCACGCGCTGGCTGAAGAAGCGTCAGGCCAACCAGCCTGCAATCCATGGCATCACGGCTTTCGAGCGCAACAATCGCACGACGCGCAGTTTCCACATGCGCATCCCGGCTGAAACCGAGCGTGTCGTGATCGACACGCCAGCAGCGCTCGCAGCGCAGGACCTCCCTGAAATTACCCGGGGGGCCGACGCAATTCTCGTGCCCGTCCTGCCGTCGGACATCGACATTCACGCTTGTTCGAAGGTGATCGCGGATCTGCTCCTGGTCGCCAAGATCCCGCGCCAGGACAATCGTCTCGGCGTCATCGCGAATCGCGTCAAACGCCAGACGCTGATGTACCAGTCACTGATCCGCTTCCTCTCGACTCTGCACATCCCGATCGTCGCGACCCTGCGCGACTCGCAGAACTACATCAAGGCAGCGGAACTGGGCGTGGGCATTCACGAAATGAAGCCCTATCTCGTGCGCGAAGACGTCGAGCAGTGGGAATCTTTGACGCAGTGGATCGAGCAGAGGGCAGCGTCGGGAATGGAGCGCAAGCAGGCAGGTGCAGGTGTTACGGATGAAGCGCCGGGCGATGCACAGCTCGTGGACATTACGGTCGACGAGCCTGTGCGGACGACATCGTGATCGGAAGTCCCGGGATGCCCAAATCGAGGCGGGGCTATTTGTCGTCGTCCCAGCTGCTGCGCACCTTGTCGGCCCAGCTCTTGTAGTTCGACCAGGTGTAGAGACTCTTGGTGATAGCAGCGTGGCGGCCATTCGGCTTCTGGCCGCGATTGAGCCAGCTCGAGTAGCCATCCCAGCCAGTACCCGCCTTGACGGGCTTGCTGGCGGCATCCGCGCGAGACTGCGACGCGCTATCCCGTTCGGCGGTCGTATCGAGATTGACTGTCTTGGCTTCCGTCATGGCGCATGTTCCTTCAAGTGCGGCCCCACAGTAAGACGGGGTCCCGCGGGTCGTCAGGAACTGGGTCACAGAGCCCGGGCGGGCACTGTTAAATGCGGGAGGCGCTGCGCGCGCGCTGAGTATTGGCTCTCGCAATAATTGACCGGCTCAAGTCGTGTCGCGACCCGCGTCGCGTTTCGCGACTGACTCAAGTGTTGCGTCCATGCCCAAACAGCGCCTCGAAGTCCCGCAGCGCTTGCGCGAGCGTGTCTGGAAAGAGGCTCGCATAGGTGTCGAGCAGCGTCACCGCGTTCAACGCCGGGTCGCTCCGGCTCGCCGCGCGCAGGCGACGCGCAATGCCGCGGTTCACGTAGTGCAGCTCCGCGTAGGACTTCTTCAGCTCCGTGAAATCCTCGTCCGTGCTTTCGCCACGGCTGCGCCGAAAATGCTGATCGAGCAAATGCATTGTCACCGAGCGATACAGGGTTTCGATTTCACTCGCGAGCGGCAGGTGAAAGCGCGCCATTGGCCGCAAAAAAGCCGTCCTGGGACAGCCGCTCGACGACAACACCAGCCCGAAAAGCGATGCGAGCGCCTGCTGGGCCGTCGTTGTCTGCGTAATCGAGCGCTCCGCTGTCAGCACGTCCACGCGGATTTCATCGTAGGAGACCAGTGCTTCGATCTTCTCCACGATCGGGGCGAGCTGGGCGGCTGCCGGGCAGTGCGCGTGCGTAGCCGCCGACAACGGGCAATTCTCGCAACGGTTGAAACTGAGTTCCGCCCAGAACGGCATGGGCTTTGGCAGCGGATTCAGCAGGCGAAACTCGCCGTCGTCGAAGAACAGATCGAAAGTCTCGCGCAGGCCATTCGGCAGGACGAAACGGTAGCGCACGCGCACCGTGCTCATGGCGTGCGCACCGTGCTGCTCGCGCTCATGTGGCTGCGTTTCAGGCGACCAGACGGTAGCAGGGTTGATATTCACGGCCTGCGAGCTTCATGCGCTTCTGTCGCACGAACTCCGCGAGCAGCTGATCGAGCGGCTGCATGATCTCTTGGTCACCATGAATCTCGAACGGTCCGTATTGTTCGATGGCGCGAATGCCGTAGTCCTTGACGTTGCCAGCGACAATACCGGAAAAAGCGCGCCGCAGATTGGCGGCGAGCTGGTGCGCCGGCTGCCGGCGATGCAGCGCGAGCTTGCGCATGCTTTCGTGCGATATCTGAAAGGGCTTCTGAAATTCGTGCGGAATCTTGAGGAGCCAGTTGTAGGTGTATGAGTCGCTCACCCGCTTGCGCCAGGCGCGCGTTGCCTCGATTCCTTCCACCATGGTACGCGCCGCAAGCGCCGCATCGCCCAGGATGACCCGAATGCGCCTGGCTGCCGCCGCGCCGAGCGTCGTCGCGATGAATGTCATGATCTGATCGAAGTATGGCGCGCTCTCCTCCGGGCCGGTGAATATGCAGGGCATCGGCTGACCGTCGTTCGCCGGATCAAGGAGGATGCCGACGAGATAGAGAATTTCCTCGGCCGTGCCTGCACCCCCCGGGAAGACGACGATGCCGTGACCCATGCGGACGAACGCCTCGAGACGCTTTTCGATGTCCGGCATGATCACCAGATGATTCACGATCGGATTCGGCGGCTCCGCGGCGATGATGCCGGGCTCGGTGATGCCGATGTAGCGCCCGTTCATGATGCGCTGCTTGGAATGACCGATCGTCGCGCCTTTCATCGGGCCCTTCATGGCGCCTGGGCCGCAGCCGGTGCAGACGTCGAGCCCTCTCAGACCCAGCTCGTAGCCGACCTGCTTCGTGTAGTTGTATTCCTCGCGGCGGATCGAGTGACCACCCCAGCACACGACGAGATTCGGACGGCCCTTGTTCTCGAGCACACGGGCATTGCGCAGGATGTGGAACACCGCGTTCGTGATGTGCGTCGAATCGTCGAGATTGAAACGCCGGCTTTCGACGATTTCGTTCGAGGTGTACACGATGTCGCGCAGCACCGCGAACAAGTGCTCCTTGATGCCTTTGATCATCTCGCCGTCGACGAATGCCGTCGCCGGCGCGTTCTTGATCTCGAGCTTGATGCCCCAGGCCTGACGCACGATGCGGATATCGAAATCCCTGTAGGTCTCGAAGATCTGCTTGGCGTCGTCGATCTCGCTGCCGGAATTGAGGACGGCAAGCGCGCAGCGCCGAAAGAGTGAATAGAGACCCCCCTGTCCCGAGTCGAGCAGCCGCTCGACCTCCTGCTGCGACAGCATCTCGAGGCTGCCTTTCGGCGTGACATGCGCATCGACCATGTCGCGCGCAGTGAAATCGGGATCGAGATTGTTCGGAATGACGATGCTGGTTTGCAAATGGGCTTCCAATCGCAGGCTTTGAGCGAAAGCCATTGTCCCGGCATTGCGGGCCAAAACCAAGCGTCACATGAGGGGATGGGATCGCGGGCGGCCTGCGCCGCGACCGTGGGTCAGGGCTCGATGGCGATCGGCGTGTCGTCGGTGGTGAGCAACCACATGTCGATCATGTCCGCGTTCGAGAGGGCAATGCAGCCGTCGGTCCAATCGTAACTCTCGTAGTAAGTCGACGGGTGACGCAGCACGTTCGGCAAACCGTGAATCATGATCGATCCGCCGGGCCGCCAGCCGCGAACGCGAGCGCGGACCATGTCATTGTCGTTCGGATAGGTGACCTGGATAGAAAGGAAATAGTCGCTGTGCGAGTTGCGGCGGCCCAGGTGGTACACGCCCTCGGGCGTGCGGAAGTCGCCTTCACGCTGCTTCGGGCCAGCAGGATTGAGCCCAAGGGAAACCTTGTAGGTGGCGAGCACGCGCTCCGCGCGCATCAGGTACATGCGGCGCTCGGACTTCCTGACGATCACGCGATCGGCCGTCGCCAGCGTATCCCCCGACGCAGGCATGGACGCCGGCAGCAAGACGCAGAGCGCCAGCAACAGCGAGGTCCAACGAGCGAATGGTCTGGAACTCATAGGGCGATCGTTAGCTACGCCACATAATGGGCGACGGCGAATTATAAGGGCGAGGCCCGCCGCTGGCGACCGTGCGAGGTTCACATTCTCAGCCGAGTTCAATGCGAAGCGTCTCGACGATGCGCTGCAAACCCTGCTCGACCACCGCGGTTTCGGGGTGGCGCAGGATGATGTACCCCGCGCCCTCGTAGCCGCCCGGCTGCGTCGCGCCAAGTCTCGGCAGCTGGCTTTCGACCACGATCGGACCCACTTCGCGCAGGGCTTGTTCCAGTCCGTGAATCGCCTTTACCCGGCCGGCGCCGAGACCCCGCAGGTAGGCGGCGCCCGTCGCATAGCGCCGCTCAGGCACGGCGAATTCGCCGTGGATCATAAGTCGCGGCCACGCACTGTAGAAATCATGGTCGTGAGCATAAGAGATGAGCGTGGTGAACTGTGCGCCCGGCGGACGGGCGCCCGCTTCGGAAATCGCGATACCGCCAGCCGCGCGACTGAACCACTCCATGTGGCTCATGCCGGTGTCGAGACCGAGTGTGCTGAGCGCCTGGAAACCGATGCGGCGAATATCCTCGAACTGCGGCGTATCGATCGTGCGCGGCAGCAGCACGCACCACTGTATCCACGGATTCTCAAGGACAGTGAGCGGTGCTGGACGATAATGCGAGATCGAATGCCAGACCATGCGGCCGTCGATGAGCACGGCGTCGAATGAGTGCTCCTCGCCCTGTAGAAATTCTTCCAGCAGGACGGGCCGATCGGCGGATGGCGGATGGCGCGCGAGGTAGCGCTCAAGTTCGGCGGCATCGTCCAGCCGGAAGGTGTTCACAGCGCCCGCTCCCGCCGGTGGCTTCACGATCACCGGCAGACCCGCCTCGACGACAAAGGCGCGCGCATCCGCGGCGGCGGACGCCAGGCGATGACGGGCGCACGGCAACCCAGCGCGCTCGAGCGCCGCCTTCATCGTCGCCTTGTCGCGGAAATTTCGCGCCGCTTCGACGCTCATGCCCCCAAGACGGAAATGCGCGCGCACTTCCGCGAGCGGCACCTGCAATTGCTCGAGCGTCCCGATGATGCGATCGGGCGCGCCGACCATGCGCGTGAGGTGGCGCGCGGCCTCCGCGATCTGTGCCGGATCCATGCCATTCTCGACTCGCCAATGGCCCGCGATGATGCTGCGCAGGCCTGGCGGCAAGCGCTCGAGCGGATCCTGGCTGATGAGCGCGAGCCGCACTCCGGGCAGGCGCCCCGCGCCCTCGACGAAACGCAGCGTCGCTTCCATGAAGAATGGAACGACGAAATAGACATTCAAGGCTGCGCCACCTGCAACAGCGCATCCCAGTAGGCGAGCTCATGCCACATTTCAACGACGCGCCCGCCATCCAGCCGATCCATCAGGGTCGCGCGGAAGCGAATCAGTTGATTGTGTGGCGGCACATTCAGGAAATTGCCGGTCTGATGTCCGCGCACCGTGACGCGCGTAACGACCCAGGGCCCATCGACCAGCTGTTGCTCGACCGTGACGCTGACGTCGCTGAATGTCGAATGGAGAAAACGCGCGACCGCCTGAAAAGCATCGCGCCCGAAAGGAACACCGTTGTAGCTCAGGTGTTCGCCCATCATGGCATCCCATTCTTGCCAGCGCTGATGGACGAGGAGCTCATCGATGTAGTTGCGTACGACCCGAGTGCGGCTGTCACGCGTCGCGCAGGCGCTGGCGCAGATGACCACACAGGCCAGCAGAATTGAGGCATAGCTGCGGCGCTTGTGCATGGGCTCTCCTCGAAAGCTGCTGGCGGCGACCGGACCGACCGCGGCTATAATGGCTCAGGCCCGCGCTTATTTGCCAACGAGCGCATCGACACGAACAACAAAGGCCTGCGAAGTGAGCGAGCCGCCTGCGTCATGATCGATCGAATCCGCCGAGCATCGCTCGCACTGCTTCTCGTAGCGGGGCTCGCTGCCTGTGCTGCGACGCGCCCCGAGGCGCGCCTCAACGAACGGCTTGACGAGCGCACCGGCAACACGATCACGACGCTTGATCGACCCCTGGAATTCTTCGCCCCGCAACCGGAGCGCGGTATCGACGCCGCGAGCTTCGCGGACCTGGGGCTCGCCGAAATCAATACCATGGGTACGCGCAGCTACTACCTGTGGACGAGCGTGCTCTGGGGCCGCACCGATGCGAATAAGACATCAACACCGGGAGTCGCCTCGATTGCCGTTGAATCAGAGAAGGATAGTCTTCTGTTCAAGGCGGCCGAGCGCGTTGACCCGCCCGGCCACGTCACCCTTTATGCCCCGCAAACCGACTGGAGTGAGCAGATCGTGTTTTCGCTCACTGTCGATCAGGTACGTGCCATCGCCACAGTGCAGACGCTCACACTCACAATTGCAACCGGGACCGGCGAGTCGCAGCGCTTCACGCTCTGGAAACCGCCGACGGAAACCCTGCCGCGTTTCGCCGCGGAACTCCTCGATGGCACCAGCGAGGCGCGCTGATCGGCCCCGCGAGTCGACTACTCAGGCTCCAGCACCACACGCTCGCAACTTCTGTTGCCAGGTCGCATTTCCGCGTGCAGCCGATACGACTCTCCGCCTTCGGCGTCGATTTCCACATGGTGCCGGCTGGTCGACCCGGTCGCAGCGCCGCCCACCTGGCAATCGACGATCAGCAGGTGGTGGCCTTTGGTCACAACGACACTGCTGTAGCGCAGGTCTACGGTACGGCCATCGACGGATCGGATGACCAGCGCAAGCGGCAGCTCCGCGCGCAGCTTGGCGTCGCCATGGATCGTCGTAACCTCGCTAGCCGCCCGTGACGGCCCGTCGTAGGCTCTATAGGTTGCGCAGCCCGCGAGAGCAGCAGCGGCCAGCGCGGCTGCGATCACGAACTTCAAGGCCCGGCCCCCGACCCGCTCGGCGCCGTCAGCGGAATATTGACGCGCGCACCCGGCCGGACATCACCAAAATCGACATCCGGGTTGTACTGCCGCACCAGCCAGATCGGAACATTGGCCCGGCGCTGCGAAATCGTCCAGAGCGATTCGCCCGCCTTGATCACGTGCACTTCAGTGCCGGTGATGCGGAACTGTTCGAAGAACGCGTCCTGCAGCTCCTGCTGATAGGCGCGGCGGCGCTGCTCGAAGGTCGCCGCGTCGACCGCGCTGAAGTCGAGTTTCAAGCGGTGGCCGATGACAACGGGCTTGCGATACTTCATGTTGTTGAGATCACGCAGTTGCTGGGCGCGGATACCCAGCCAATCGGCGTAGTGCCCCAGGGTCTCCGCGCCCTGCACGATGATCGTGCCATTGGCTGACACGGAGTAGTCGCTGGGATCGACCGATGCGGTCGACTCACCGCCCGGCACGAGTGAGGGTCCAAGCTCAGCCGCTTGCGCAGCGGAGACTGGCTGCGCGGCCTGCTGGCGCGCAACCTCGGCCTCACTCGGCATTTCGGCCGGCACCGAATCTTCTATCACGGGCGGCACCGGCAACTGCGCGATCGTCACTACGCCCGCGGGTATGGCGGGCTTGGCGGGCGTGCCCGCGCTGGCGGTCACCGACCCGCTCGCAACCCGCAGCTGCTGACCTTCATACAGGTAGTCCCGATCCCGGAGCCCGTTCATGCGCATCAGGTCGGCTTCCGTCACACCGACTCGCTTCGCGATCTCCGACAGGGCATCGCCGCGCCGCACGACGTAGACCTCCATCAGCTCTGGCTTCGGCGGCGGCGCGCTCGCCGCGGCAATGGCAACGGGCGAAGGCTCCGGCAGGCGCAACACCAGGCCGCGCCGCAGCGCCGCGTTCGCGGTCAGACGGTTCGCGCGCGCAAGCGCGTCCACCGTCGTTCCATGCATGCCGGCGATCGAGGCCAAAGTCTCGCCACGACGGACTCGATAGGTCGGTTCCGAACGCTGCACGGTATAGCGCTGTTGCGCCGGGACCTGCGCCAGCACGGCGTTGGCGTCGAAGGCCTTGCCGCTATCCGGCAGCCGCAGGTCGAAACCACGCGGCACGAAGCGCGCGC
This sequence comes from Steroidobacteraceae bacterium, assembly GCA_041486385.1. Classification (GTDB taxonomy): domain Bacteria; phylum Pseudomonadota; class Gammaproteobacteria; order Steroidobacterales; family Steroidobacteraceae; genus JBGPLJ01. The sequence continues at coordinate 17,126 of JBGPLJ010000004.1, read as the reverse complement.
CGTTCCAGACGGAGGCAAGGAGCGATGGATTGAGGGATCTGAGCGTACTGCGATCCACGCCGGCTGCGGACTCGATCGCGACGATCGGCATGTAGTGCGTGAGGGTGACCATGTGACTGCGCACCTGGGCCTTGCGCGTCAGCGAGCCGAAGTACTTCTCGGGGTTGCGGTCCACTTCGAGCGCCGCCAGGAAGCACACATAGAAGTTACGCGACGCGAAGCCAAAGGTTCGGCTCTGATACCTGCGCACGATGGCGACGATGTCGTCGGTGCCCATCATCTCCTTCGCGCGACGCATGCCTTCCGCGCCGTGGTTATAGGCGGTGATGGCGAGCGGCCAGCTGCCTAGCAGCGTGTAGTTGTACTGCAGCAGCTGCGCGGCGCCGACTGTCGCTTTGTAGGGATCCATGCGCTCATCGACGACGGCATCGATATGCATGAAGCGCCGCCCGGTCGAGCGCATGAATTGCCAGAGGCCCGCGGCGCCGACCTTGGAATAGGCGGCGGCATTGAACGACGACTCGACGTGCGGGAGCGCCGCGATTTCCTTCGGCAGTCCCTGAGCCGCGAGAGTCTCGGCAATGTGCGCCTCCCATTCGCCGGAACGGATCAGGCCTTCGCGGAATCGATCCGACTGACCGAGCTGGAATCGAACGTGCTCCGCTGCGGCGGAGAAATCGCGCGCCGTCGCCTGGTCGGGCCAAAGCCCCCTCACCCGCTTGTCGTCGGCGGTCCATTCACTCTGGGGCACACTCGCGAGGCGTCGCAGGATGCGTCCGTAGCGATCACGGGCGTCTTCCACGCGGTGCTGCCTCTGGCGCGGACTTTCGTTCGGATCGAAAGCGATTTCTTCGTAAACGATGCCGAGCAAGCGATCGTCGTGGATCAAGCCGCCGTTCGTCGTGACCTTGGTGTAAATGCGCGTCCAGAAGAGAATATCGGGCTCGAGTTCCGTTGGGCGCGCGAAAGGATCGGCAGCATGCGCCGTTGCCGGCGCAAGACCGAGCCCGGCGCTGAAAAACAGCAGGAACAGGCAGATGCAAAGAACCGGGCGTCCGGGCCTTGAGGCCAACATGAGCTTCACTACGGTCGACGAGGGGGCTCCTGTATACCGAGCGAGGTCCGGCCAATGCAAGTGTCTTGCACACTCTTAAGGCAAAAAAACAAGGCAGCCCGTGGGCTGCCTTGAGAGTCGCGAGCCGGTCCCGTAAGGGCGGGAACTGGGCGGGGAACCCAGAGTTGGCGCGCGTATGAGCGATTGGTTGGTTAGCTGGGTCGTGTTTGCGCCTTCAGCCGCACTTCGAATCCCCGCAGGCGAGACATGTCATGCAGCCATCCATCATTACGACGGCCGCGGTACTGCACTTGGCGCAGAGCTGAGCGCCTTCCGGGTAGTGTGACTTGGCGAAGGCATCGGTCTGCTTGCGCCGCGCCTCGAATTCGCTGCGCTTCTCGTCGATCAGCTTCTGCCGGTGCTCGTCCATCACGGGCTTCGCGAGCAGGCCAATCGTCTGCAGGTGCCGCTCGATCACGTAGCCGAGCTCGGCGATGATCGAGGGCATGAACTTCCCGCCCGGCTGCCAATAGCCGCCGCGCGGGTCGAACACGGCCTTCAACTCGTCGACCAGGAACGTGACGTCGCCGCCCTTGCGAAACACCGCCGAGATGATGCGCGTCAGAGCCACGATCCACTGGAAGTGATCGAGGTTCTTCGAGTTGATGAAGACCTCGAACGGCCGGCGCTGCTCGTGCTCCGTGCCCTCGTTCAGCACAATATCGTTGATCGTCACGTACATGGCGTGATCGGACACCGGCGTCTTGATCTTGTAGGTCGACCCAATCAGGACCTCCGGACGCTCGAGCTTCTCATGCATGCGGATGACTTCGGCCTTGCGGCCGTCTTTGTTCCGCACGATGTCCATCTCGCGCTGATCGCCGCGCGGCTTCTCATCCGGCTTCGTCACTTTGTATTTGACGATCTTCTTGTCGATCTTGATGGCGCTCATCAGAATTTCCCGTAGTAGCCTTCTTTCATCGCATCGAACAGGTTCGCCGCGGTGTGAACCTCACCGTCGTACTCGATTTCCTGATCGCCCCGTGCCTCGATCTCCGTCCCGTCTTCGAGCGTAAATCGATAAGTCGTGTTCTTCAGATCCTCTTCCTTCACGAGCACGCCCTGGAATGCCTCCGGATTGAAGCGAAACGTGGTGCAGCCCTTCAGGCCCTGCTCGTAGGCATACATGTAGATGGTCTTGAAGTCCTCGTACTTGTAGTCGGTCGGCACATTCGCCGTCTTCGAGATCGAGGAATCCACCCACTTCTGCGCGGCCGCCTGGATATCCACGTGTTGGCGCGGCGAGATGTCATCCGCCGTCGTGAAGTACTCGGGCAGCTTCTCAGCACCAGTCGTTGCTCCCGGCATGGCGCGCGCGTTGATGAGTTCGCGATAGGCGAGCAGCTCGAAGGAGAACACGTCGATCTTTTCCTTCGTCTTGCGCCCCGGGCGGATCACGTTGCGGAAATAGTGGTGCGCAAACGAAGGCTCAATGCCGTTCGAGGCATTGTTGGCGAGCGACAGCGAAATGGTGCCGGTCGGCGCGATCGACGTGTGATGTGTGAAGCGCGCTCCTGTATCCGCGAGCTGCTCGACGAGATCGGGAGCGACGGTCGCAAGCCGCTGCATGTACCGGCTGTAGCGGGCATGCAGCACACGGCCCGGAACCTTGGCGCCCACGCGCCAGCCGTCCTTCGCCATCTCCGGGCGCTTGCGCAGCATCTCCGTCGTCACCGTGAACTCGTCATTCATGATCGGTGCCGGTCCCTTCTCGCGCGCGAGCTCGAGGGCCGATTGCCAGCCGGCAACAGCCATCTCGCGCGTGACCTCTTCGGTGAATGCGACGGACTCTTTCGAGCCGTAGCGAGCCCCGAGCATCGTAATCGTCGAGCCGAGTCCGAGGAAGCCCATGCCATGACGGCGCTTGCGCAGGATCTCGTCGCGCTGCCGCTCGAGCGGCAGGCCATTGATCTCGACGACGTTGTCGAGCATGCGCGTGAAGACGCGCACGACCTCACGGTAGGTTTCCCAGTCGAAGCGCGCATCCTTGGTGAATGCATCGAGCACGAATGACGTCAGATTGACCGAACCGAGCAGGCACGATCCGTAGGGCGGCAGCGGCTGCTCGCCGCAGGGATTGGTTGCGCGGATGTTTTCGCAGAACCAGTTGTTGTTCATCTCATTGACACGGTCGATGAGTACGAAACCGGGCTCGGCGAAGTCGTAGGTCGACGTCATGATGACGTCCCACAGGCGCCGCGCTGGCAGCGTCTTGAAGATCTTGCAGGCGACCAGGCCCTCCTCGTTAACGATGTACCCATCGTGCGACGGCCATTCGCGCCACACGTACTTGGTCGCGTCCGCGAGATCCGGATTGTCCTGTTCGACTTCCTTGCGGCCCGCCGGAAACGCGAGCTTCCAGTCGGCGTCCGCGCGCACCGCCAGCATGAATTCGTCGCTCACGAGGAGCGACAGATTGAACTGGCGCAGGCGCCCGCTCTCGCGCTTCGCGCGGATGAACTCCATCGCATCCGGATGACCGATATCGAACGTGCCCATCTGCGCGCCGCGGCGGCCGCCGGCGGACGACACGGTGAAGCACATCTTGTCGTAGATATCCATGAAGGAGAGCGGCCCGGACGTGTAGGCGCCGGCGCCCGACACATAGGCGCCGCGCGGCCGCAGCGTCGAAAACTCATAGCCAATGCCGCAACCCGCCTTCAGCGTGAGGCCGGCTTCGTGCACCTTGTTCAGGATGTCGTCCATCGAGTCGCGGATGATGCCGGACACGGTGCAATTGATGGTCGAGGTCGCGGGCTTGTGCTCGAGCGCGCCGGCGTTCGACGTGATGCGCCCGGCGGGAATCGCGCCCTTGCGCAGCGCCCAGAGGAAGCGCTCGCCCCAGTGCTCACGCAGATCCTCGCGCTCGACCTCCGCGAGTGATCGCGCCACGCGCTTGTAAGTGTCGTCCATCGACTTGTCGATGGGAGTGCCGTCCTTGGCCGATAAACGATACTTCTTGTCCCAGATATCAAGCGAAGCTTCCTGATAAGGAATGCTCGAGGTATCGCGCGGATCGAGCCTGACGACCGTATTCATGTTCTTGATCACTCTCCCCAAAAAAATCGCCAACGGAACGGCACCGAACGGGCGGTACGTCCATCCCTCTTCTAAGTCACTTCTTCAGCTGGTTCTTTTTCCGCTCGAACTTGAGCTGCGTCTTGCGGCAAGCGACGTTAGCGCGAGGTCCACACACAAACCGGGCGTTCATCGACTCGTTCTTAAGGCTTCGCGGCGATTCGACTTTGGCGTTGGCTCAAGAACTCGAAGTTCGTGAGCCGGTTCTCTGACCCGATGCGGTTGGCCGGCAACGTGACCACAACATCTTGTGTCAGGGGCGCAAGGTTATTCCTCACGCTGCGATTTCGTCAAGAATTTTTTCCAGTCAAAACTGGCTAATAAACTCCTTATAAAACAATTACTTCAAAAAAAGTACTGAGAAATTGCCTGACTGCCATACCGGCGCTCGAAAAAAGTCGCTGTCAAGCCTCGTCGCAACATGTTGTGTTCACTGAAAGCGCACAGGAGACGCACAGCTTATGCACCGGTGCCCGGAATTCGCAGCGCCACGCGCCGTTGAAATGCGTCTTCCAGCCCCTAGCTCAGGTACAGATCGGGAGCGCTGCGCTCTCAAGGAAATTTCTGGAGGTTAAAGAGTCATGAACGTCATTCGCTATGCGCCCTGGGGCTTTGTTACTCGCTTGCAGCAGGATCTTGACGATCTGATCGGCGCTGCCGGCGCGTCCGGTGAGGACTCGCGAGTGGTTGCCAGCGATTGGCTGCCGGCGGTGGACATTAAAGAGGAGACCAACGGCTTCGTCATCCACGCGGATGTCCCCGGCGTCGACCCGAAAGACATCGAAGTGACGCTCGACAAAGGCGTGCTCACGATTCGCGGCCAGCGCCGCGTCGATGTGCGCGCAGAGGGCGCGGGCTACCGGCGGGTCGAACGCCTGAGCGGTCAGTTCTTCCGCCGCTTCAGTTTGCCCGACACAGTGGCACCGGAAGGCGTCGAAGCCAAGTACGTAAACGGCGCGCTGGAAGTTCGCATTCCGAAGCAGCCGCAGGTCGAGCCTCGCCGCATCGAGGTAGCCGCGGCCTGATTGATCTAGCGGTGACCGGGCGGGCCGGCGTTGACGCATCGGCGTCGGCGCGCGGCCCGCTTCTCTTAAGCTTACAATTGCACGCTGCCTACCGCGCGTACCGCCAATGTGTGCTCGAGTACCTCTATGAGATCACGCGCTTTGCGTCTTTGGCTATCGGTCGCCGCTCTCCTGGCGGCAACTTCGGCCATTTCAGCAACACGTCCGGCGCGCGCAGCCCCGGCGGCACAGGCCTTGGAGGCACCCCTTCCATCCTTGTCGCCGATGATCAAGAAAGCCTCCCCGGCGGTCGTATTTGTAACCGTGCGGGGAACCGTAAGCACGCAAGCGCCTCGCAATCCCTTTTTCGATGAGCCGGATTCGCAACAGTTTCAGGGCGCGGGATCCGGAGTGATCATCGACGCGGCCAACGGCTACATCATCACGAATGCCCATGTCATCGAGAGTGCCACCGACATCAGCGTGACGCTGGCGGACGACCGCGTGGTGACCGCGCAGGTCAAGGCACGCGACGAGCGCTCGGACATTGCCCTGCTCCAGGTAAAATCGGGCAATCTCACGCAGATCCCGCTCGGCGACTCCTCGAAACTCGAGGTCGGCGACTATGTGGTCGCCATCGGCAACCCGTTCGGTCTGCAGCACACGGTGACTTCGGGCATCGTAAGTGCGCTTGGGCGCTCAGGCATCAATCCTGAGAACTTCGAAGACTTCATCCAGACCGACGCCTCGATCAACATGGGCAACTCTGGCGGCGCTCTGGTCAATCTCAAGGGCGAACTCGTCGGTATCAACACGGCCATCGTTTCGCGCACGGGCGACAACAGCGGCATCGGCTTCGCCATTCCGGTCAACATGGTGAAGACCGTCTACGAGCAGCTCCTGAAATTCGGCGCCGTCAAGCGGGGCCTGCTCGGCGTCAACATCTATACGGTGACGCCGGACGACGCACAGGCGTTTGGCGCGGCCGATATTCACGGCGCAGTCGTCTCGCAGGTATTCGAGGGCTCGGCAGCGGAAACGGCCGGAATCAAGACCGGCGATATTGTCACTGCCATCAACGGTCAGACCGTCAAGAGCGCGGCGGATCTGAGAAACACCATCGGGCTGCTGCGCGCGGGCGAGCAGGTCGACGTGAGCCTCTTGCGCGATGGCAAGCCGCGCAAGGTAACGGCATTGATCACCGAGTCGACGGACTCGCAGGCGGTCGATAACACGCAGATCTTCCGGGGACTCGCCGGAGCGGAATTTGCGGACAACGATGGCGGAGTACTGGTCAAGTCCGTTGAAGAGACGAGCCTCGCAGCGCAGGCCGGGCTGCGCGCCAACGACTTGATCGTCGCGGTCAATCGAAATCGGGTTGCCTCAATGAAGGATCTGCGTGAACAGGCGAAAGGCGCGAAAGCCCTCTGGCTCGACGTGCGGCGCGCAGGGCGCGCACTTCTTATCGTAGTTCGCTAGTTCGTTCGTCAGGCCTCGGGTACAGCCTTGCACAGCACGGCACGCCGTTCGGCGTCCGGGCGCCTGGCCAACGCTGCCACCGCGCCGTAGAACGCAGCAAGGTTGCCGTCCTCCGCGGCAAGCAATCGTTCGAAACCCGGAACGCAGTCAAAATAGGTCGCTACGGCGACCAGGCGCGCGTTGTTGAGCCCATTGCCGAACCAGTCGCCATAGTCGATGCCGTCGTCCCAGTCCTTGGAAAGCTGCCGCAACCGCGCGACCAGCGCGTCAAGGGCCTGCGCCTTCTCGGCGCGCAATGACGCGGTGTTCGCCGGCGTAGCCGGCTGCGCATAAATGCCACGTAGCGATGTCCGCGTGCGCATGAGCTCGTCATTGACCGCAACAAGGTGTCGCCGGCGCGCGTTGAACCGTTCGAGTTCCGCGCCACGCCCGGCTGCGAGCAGCCAGCGACGCACGCCCTCTTCCTCGACGGCCGTCGCGAACGCCTCATTGAAGGAGGAATCGTCCCGCACATAAACTCTCTGGTGCGCGAGTTCGTGAAAGATGATGCTCGCGAGCTCGACGTCGTCGAATCGCATCATGGTGCTCAGCACCGGATCCGCAAAGTGACCGAGGGTCGAATAAGCGGCGACGCCGCCAACGTGCACGTCAAAGCCCCGCAGCCGCTGCCGCTCGGCAAACTTGCTCGCCGACTTGTGCGCGAAGTAGCCGCGGTAGGGAACGCAGCCGGCGATCGGAAAACACCAGCGCCGCGGTTCCACGGAGAATTCCGGCGCCGCAAAGACATTCCACACGACGTAGGGACGGCCCACGTCGCTATAGGTGGTGTAGCTGCGATTGCGCGGCAGCCCGAGTTCACGCGATGCAAACTCGCGGATGCCGACAACCTGCTCGAGCCGGCTGCGCACCGGAAGGGGCGTGCGTGCGCGTGCGACGACGCGTTCGATCGGCTCGCGCTTCATGAGGATCGTGGCCTGACCGCGGGCCGCTTGCATAACATAGCAGCCCGCGAGCAATGTGCCCGCCACTGCGCCGAACGCGAGGCGCAGCGATTGCACCAGGCCATGGCCAGTGCGCGGGGTCGGCGAATTCATTTCGGACATGGCGCGTGACTCGCGGGCGCTCATCGGAACTCGGTTAGTATCTGACGATGCAAGTGTATCTGGTAGGCGGCGCGGTTCGGGATGAGCTGCTCGGCCGGCCGGTCGCAGAGCGCGACTGGGTGGTTGTCGGCGCGACGCCCGAAGAACTGGCTGCACTCGGCTATCGCCAGGTCGGCCGCGACTTTCCGGTCTTTCTGCATCCCGAGACGCGCGAGGAGTACGCACTGGCTCGCACGGAGCGCAAGAGTGCTCCGGGATATCGAGGTTTCACCGTCGCTTTTTCACCCGAGGTCACGCTCGAGCAGGATCTCGCGCGCCGCGATCTCACGATCAATGCGATGGCTCGGTCCACGTCCGGCGAGATCATCGATCCCTTTGGCGGTCGTAAAGACCTTGACGAACGGATTCTGCGCCATGTGTCCGAGGCGTTCGCGGAGGATCCCGTGCGCGTGCTGCGTCTTGCGCGCTTCGCGGCGCGCTATGCCTCGTCCGGCTTCCACGTCGCGGACGACACGCTGGCACTCGCGCGGCGCATGGCCGCAAACGGCGAGCTCGACGCGCTGATTGCGGAGCGCGTGTGGCAGGAAACCGAAAAGGCTCTCGGCGAAGCCGAACCGGCGATCTTCTTCGAGGTGCTGCGCGCAAGCGCCGCGCTCGAGAAGACGTTTCCGGAAATCGAGCGGCTCTACGGCGTCCCGCAGCCGGAGCGCTGGCACCCGGAAATCGACACGGGCGTGCACACCCTGATGTCGCTCACTGCCGCTGCGCGTCTGTCCACGGACAAAGTCGTTCGCTTCGCGGCGCTTGTGCACGACCTCGGCAAGGCGGAGACGCCGCGTGAGCGCTGGCCGAGCCATCCGGGCCACGAAGCGCACAGTGCGCGCCTGGTGAACGAGCTCTGCGCGCGCCTGAAGATACCGAACGACTATCGCGACCTCGCGGTGCTCACCGCGCGACATCACGGTGTGATCCATCAGGCGGCGCAGTTGCGGCCGGCGACCGTTGTCGATCTGCTGGATGGGTGCGATGCCCTGCGGCGACCTGCGAGATTTGAGCAGCTGCTGCTCGCCTGCGAGGCCGACGCACGCGGCCGCACGGGACTGGAAGATCGAAGTTATCCGCAGGCTGAACGCTTGCGCCGCGCGCGCGCGAGCGCCGCGCAGGTCGCGCCCACGCCGGAAGAGCTAGCCACATTCCAGGGACCGGCACTGGCGGAGCAGTTACGCAAACGCCGTATCGAAGCCGTGCGGCGCGATCCTGGCGGACGCGAATAGCCCCTCGAGTCAGGGCCTAGAGCGTGTGTCTCAGGTCGCGCACTTTGAAGCCCGCGAGCGGCTCGCTCACCCCGCGACCCAGGGCCATGACCTTGAATGCTTCGCCCATCTCTCCGGGCAGGAGCAATTGACTGGCAGCGCGCGTCGCCGCATCCCGTTCCTGAGCTGGCTGACCCGCCAGTCGTTCGATTTCCTCACTCATGCCCGCGCCGAGCAAGAAGTGCGCCTGCGTGGCAAAGCCGAGCACGTCCAGCGCCGCAGCGTCGCCAGCCTCCGCCAGCGCGGTGAAATCCACCCACGCCGTAATGTCCTGCAACCCGATGCGCGCCAATGGATCGGCGTGCGCACGATGTCGAAAGTGGCAAAGCAATGTGCCTTGTCGCCGCTCGGGGTGGTAATAGTGTGCGCGCGGCAAACCGTAGTCCAAGACCAAGAGCACGCCGCGCGCTATGAGTGGCGCAACGGACTCAATCCAGCCGGCCAGGAGCGGGCAGAATTCGGAAACATAACCGTCTTCGCCCATCACTCCCAGCGCGGATACATTTGCCGCAAACGCGGGCGCTGCGGCACGGGCAGCAATAGACAATGAAGCGCCCACCCCGCGCACCCCCAATTGCTCCGCTGCGCCATGCACGATTCGAAAGCGCTCGACGGGAAGCGCGTCCAGCAATTCATTTGCGATGACGACCCCGCGGATCGGCTCCGCCGGTATGCCGTCGACCCAGTCGACACATCCCGCGCGCGATCCCAGCACGTCGTGTACCAGCTCGCGCTGTCGAGCGCGCAGGTCGGCACTGATATCGACGATCGAGTAGCGCGACGGCTCGCAGCCGAGCTCTGCAAGCGCACGCACGAGATCAACCGCGAGCCTGCCGCTACCGGCGCCGAATTCGATGATCTCCCGGCCGCCCGTCAGCTCGAAGACCTGGGCGACCTGCCGCGCCAGACAGCGCGCGAAGATCGGGTGCAATTCGGGTGCCGTGAGAAAATCGCCGCTCGCGCCGAATTTCTGTGTGCCGGCGCTGTAGTAGCCCAGTCCGGGCGCGTACAGCGCGAACTGCATGAAATCGAAAAAGGAGATCCAGCCGCCTGCGGCCGCGATTTTCCGCTCGAGCGCACGGCGCACCGCACTGGCGTGTGCCTGCTCGTCGGGCGAAAGCGTCGGCAACTGCGAGCCGTCCATCAGACCGCGGGTCCGCCGGCAGACAGGCTCCGCTCGATCGAGTATTGTCTTCGCATGCTTGCTGTTGCCCGAAGAATGGTCGACTGAATGGTGGCGACAGGCACTCCGCCGCTAGCCGCGCGCACCGCTTTGGTGACGGGTGCCGCGCGCCGCGTGGGCGCGGCGATTGCAACGGCGCTGCATGCGGCCGGCGCGAATGTCGTCATTCATTATAGGTCGTCGCGCGCGGAGGCCGACGCGCTCGCAAAGAATTTTAATCGCATTCGAGCCGGCAGCGCGGTCACGGTGTCCGCCGATCTGCTCGAGCTCGAGCAGCATCCGCGCCTCGTTGCGGCGGCCACATCCGCTTTCGGCGCGCTCGACATTCTCGTCAACAATGCCTCGACCTTCTACCCGACACCGGTCGGAGAAATTACGCTCGCGGCCTGGGAAGATCTGATCGGCAGCAACCTCAAGGCTCCGCTCTTTCTCTCGCAGGCGGCCGTGCCCGCGCTGCGTGCGCGGCAGGGGCTGATCCTCAATATCGTCGACATCCATGGCATGCGGCCGCTGCCGGACTATCCGCTCTACAGCACTGCCAAAGCCGGGCTCATCATGCTGACGCGTGCGCTTGCGCGCGAACTGGGTCCGGAGATTCGCGTCAACGGCATCGCGCCCGGTCCCGTGATGTGGCCGGAAGGCGAGCTCGACCTGCCGATGAAACAGGAAATCGTGCGCAAGACCGCTTTGAAGCGCATCGGCACACCCGAAGACGTGGCCCAGTGCGCCGTCTACTTCGCTACCGCCGCACCCTTCGTTACCGGCCAGATTCTCGCCGTTGACGGCGGCCGCAGCCTCGGCTGGTAGCGGGTTACAGGCGCACCCGATCCATCCGCAGGTCCGTCTTGTCGAAGGCCTGCCACAGCTCCTGCAACGTGAGCTCGAGCGTCGGGTGGCGCAGATCGGGCGACAGGTCCGCAGCCGGCCGCAGCATGTAGGCCTTGCGCACGAGATCCGCGCGCGGCAGGCGCACATCGGGTTGGTCGAGCACGCAGTCCCCATATAAGAGAATGTCGAGATCGATGGCCCGCGGTGCCCATTTCGGTGCATTGCGTGGCCGGCCGCAAAGCGTCTCGACGTCACGGAGTTTCGTCAGCACCGACTCGAGAGGCTCCAGCGTATTGAACATCACAACAAGATTGAGGAAGTCGTCCCCCTCGAACCCGAACGCCGGATTGCGGTAAGCGGGCGACACGCTGAGATCTGCGAATCGCCTGCGCAATTCCTCGAGCGCGTGCTTGAGATTGGTTTCGGGCTCGATGTTGCTGCCCGCGGCGACATGGACCAGCGGCACGTCAGGAACCCGCCGGCGGGTACTGCTCGCGTCGCCGTTCGATCACGATGCCGACGTCGCTCGAATCGCGGATGGCGCCGGGTTTGTGCAATGTGATTTTCAGCCATGGGAGATCGAACTCGCGCACGAGAAGTTCCGCAAGTTTCTCGGCGAGCGTCTCGAGCAGATGAAACTTCGATTCGCCAGCGAACGCGAGCGTGCGCTTGGCAATGTTCTTGTAGTTGAGCGTGCGGCTGATGTCGTCGTGCTCGGCAGCAGAGCCCACGTCCGTGGCGAATTCGAGATCGATGAGCAAGGTCTGCTTGACCTGCCGCTCCCACTCGTAATAGCCGATGACCGCTTCGACCTTCAGTGCAGTGAGAAAAATTCTGTCCATGCTTGTCCAGTTTCTTTGCGGTGTTGATTCAGGCGACTGCGGTCTGCGAAGTCTCGGTGAGCGGCCAGCGGGCGAGCGCGCGGATTGCGAGCGAGTCCCGCGCGCCCGCTCGTAAGCGCCAGAGGCCAGCCATCGCGATCATGGCTGCGTTGTCGGTGCAGAACTCGACGCGCGGATAGCGTACTGTCACACCGAGTTCAGGTGTCATTGCCGCGAGCCGTTCTCGCAGCATCTGGTTTGCGCCAACGCCACCCGCGACGACCAGAGTAGTACGCCCGCTCGCCTCGAGCGCACGGCGTGTCTTGGCGACGAGCGTCTCGACGATCGCGGTCTGAAACGCCAGCGCAAGATCGGCGCGCTCACTTTCGCCGAGATCGCGGCCGCGAATGAGCAGGGCGGCCGCGGTCTTCAGGCCACTGAAACTGAAATCAAAGCCGGCACGATCGAGCATCGGCCGCGGCAGTGAATAGCGGCCGGGTGTGCCCTGCTCCGCCAGGCGCGCGAGATGAGCGCCACCCGGGTATGGGAGCCCCAGGAGCTTGGCTGTCTTGTCGAAAGCTTCCCCCGCCGCGTCGTCCACGGACCGTCCGAGCAGCCGATAGTCCGCAAACGCCGCAACATCGATCAGAAGGGTGTGGCCCCCCGACACCAGCAGCGCCAGGAACGGAAAGTCGGGCGGATCGCTTTCGAGCATGGGCGCCATCAGGTGGCCTTCGAGATGATGGACCCCGATCCCCGGGCAACCCCAGGCATAGGCAAGGCTTCTGCCGAAGGCCGATCCGACCAGGAGGGCCCCGATGAGCCCGGGCCCCACCGTATAGGCAACCGCGTCGATGTCGGCCGGCGCGGAACCCGCCTTGGCCAGCGCGGCACGGCTCAAAGGCAGGATACGACGAATGTGGTCCCGCGAAGCCAGCTCCGGTACCACCCCCCCATACCGGTTGTGCATCTCGGATTGGCTGTGCAGGCAATGGGCGAGGAGGCCCTGTTCCTCGTCGAGGACGGCAACCGCGGTTTCATCGCAGGAGGATTCGATACCGAGGACTCTCATGGCCGTGCGCAAGCCGCCGTCGGGCGGCTGCCCCCGGCTTTTCCGCCCCGAATTTTGGCTTTTTGGTAGCACATCTCTTAGAATCGCCAACCCTTTTTGCCGGACCCCTACTGGAACCTGTTACCAATGCCGAGCGTACGAGTCAGAGAAAACGAATATTTCGATGCGGCGCTGCGTCGCTTCAAGCGCGCGTGCGAGAAAGCCGGCATCTTGACCGAGCTCAGGCGGCGCGAATTCTACGAGAAGCCGACCCAGGAGCGGAAACGTAAGAAGGCGGCGGCGATCAAACGCCACCTGAAGCGCTTATCCCGCGACACTATGCGCCCCACGGCGCGGTAGTCTTAACCCCCCCGACAAGAGCGAATCGAACCATGTCCCTGAAAGAGCGAATCACAGAGGACATGAAGGCAGCCATGCGCGCTGGCGAGAAGGAACGCCTCGGCTGCATTCGCATGATCACGGCCGCCATCAAGCAGCGTGAAGTCGACGAGCGCATCATGCTCGACGACGCGCAGGTGTTGTCGGTGCTCGACAAGATGATCAAGCAGCGCAAGGAAGCCCTGGTGCAATTCCAGGCGGGCGGGCGCGCGGATCTCGTTGCCAAGGAAAGCGCCGAAGTCGCGCTGATCACCGGCTACCTGCCCGCACAGCTCTCCGAAGCCGAGCTCGACAGCCTCATCGGCGAGGCGATCTCCGCAACCGGCGCGCAGAGCGTGAAGGACATGGGCAAGGTCATGGGGCTGGTGAAACAGAAAGCCCAGGGCCGCGCCGACATGGGTGCCGTTGGCGCGAAGGTCAAAGCCAAGTTGAGCGGCTGAACGGGCTTGGGCCCGTAAAGCACGCGGCGCCATGCCTGGCCGCATTCCCCAAGCTTTCATTGACGAGCTGATCGCGCGCACGGACATCGTCGAGCTGATCGGCGGGCGTGTGCCGCTGAAAAAAGCCGGCCGCGAGTACAAGGCCTGCTGCCCCTTTCACGGGGAAAAGACGCCGTCGTTCACGATCAGTCCGGACAAGCAGTTCTATCACTGCTTCGGCTGCGGCGCGCACGGCACGGCGCTCGGCTTCCTCATGGATCACGATCGTCTCGGCTTCGTCGAGGCCGTGGAAGAGCTGGCCGCGCGCGCGGGAATGGAAATTCCGCGTGAGGCCCGCGAGGCGGTGGATGCGCCGGAGCGCGATCTCTACGACTTGACGGCCGCGGTCGCGCAGTACTACCGCGATCAACTGGCGTCTAATGCGCGCGCCAAGGACTATCTGCAGGGCCGCGGCCTCACCGGGGAAACCGCTGCGCGCTTCGGCATCGGCTATGCGCCCGATTCGTGGAACTCTGTGCTGCGCAAATTCGGCGAGACTCAGTCGGGGCGCGATCGGCTCGTCGCCGCGGGACTCATCATCGAGCGCGATGGACCGAAGCGCGGCGACGACCACTATTACGACCGGTTTCGCGACCGTGTGATGTTCCCGATCCGCGACGCGCGCGGCCGCGTGATCGGCTTCGGCGGCCGCGTGCTCGACAAAGGCGAACCCAAGTATCTGAACTCGCCCGAAACCGCGCTCTTTCACAAGGGACGTGAACTCTATGGCTTCTACGAAGCGCGGCAGTCGCGTGCCGACCTCAAACGCCTGCTGGTCGTCGAAGGCTATATGGATGTCGTGCGCCTGCATCAGGCGGGAATCGCCTACGCCGTCGCAACGCTCGGCACCGCAACGACACAGGAACATCTCAGCCGCCTCTTTCGCGTCGCAACCGAGGTGGTTTTCAGCTTCGACGGTGATCGCGCCGGACGCGCCGCAGCCTGGCGTGCTCTGGAAAACGCCCTGCCGCAGGCCAAAGAGGGCCGTCAGATCAGGTTTCTGTTTCTTCCCGAGGGCCATGATCCCGACACGCTGGTAGGCGAAGAAGGCGCGGAGGCCTTCGAGCGGCGGCTTGCCGACACGATGCCCTTGTCCGAGTACCTCGTACAGCATCTGTCCGAGGAAGTGGATCTCGAACATGTCGACGGCCGCGCGCGCCTCGCTGAGCTTGCGCGTCCCCTGATCGGCCGCGTGCCCGCCGGCGTGTACCGCGAACTCCTGATCGAACGTCTGGCGGAGTCCGTGCGGATGCCGGGCCCACGCCTCGCAGCCCTTCTGAAGCTCGACGCGACAGCCGCGGACGGCAATCGCGAAAGGACTGAGGACCTGGGGCCGGGTAGCGGCGTTGGCGTCAGTCCCGGACGGCGCAATCTCGTGCGGCAGGCAATCACACTGATCCTGCATCACCCACATGCGGCGGCAGGCGTCCCGGACCCTGACCTGCTCTCGGACGTCGATCGGCCGGGAATTTCCTTGCTGGTCGAGCTCTTGAAAGTCGCGTCGGCCGAACCCACAACCACGCTCGCAGGCCTCCTGGAGAGGTGGCGCGAGCGCCCGGACGGCGCTCATCTCGCCAAGCTCGCAATCAGCGAACTCCCGCAATTGAGCCGCGAACAGGCGGCGATTGAACTCAATCAGGCGGTTAAAAAGCTTCTATCCGATGGCAGTCCCGCGCGCCGTCGAGATGAGCTTCTGACCAAGGCCAAAAGTGCAGGGCTGTCATATGAGGAAAAGCAGGAACTACAACGGCTTCTCGCCGCCCGAAAGATGCCAGTCGACCCAAGGACTTGAGACCTGGCACGGTCGCTTTGACTGGCCGTCTAAGACCTTGATCTGTATACTCCCGCGTCCTTTTTTTCGCGAACCTTACCCCCACGCATGAAGACTTCCACCGCAGAAAAAAAGGCGCCTCATCACATTGCCGATGAGCGCCAGTCTCAGCTGAAGCTCCTGATCGCGAAGGGCAAGGAACAGGGCTATCTCACGTACGCAGAGGTCAACGACCATCTGCCGAGCGAGATCGTCGATCCGGAGCAGATCGAAGACATCGTTAACATGATTAACGACATGGGCATTCCGGTGTACGAAAAGGCACCGGACGCCGAGTCGCTGCTCATGTCGGACGCCGCTGCGGCGCCCGATGAAGAGGCCGTCGAAGAAGCGACCGCGGCCCTTGCGAATCTCGATGCCGAATTCGGCCGCACCACGGATCCCGTGCGCATGTACATGCGCGAGATGGGCACCGTGGAACTCCTCACGCGCGAGGGCGAAATCCGCATCGCGAAGCGCATTGAAGAAGGCCTCGACGCCGTGCGCGTGGCGCTCTCGATGTACCCGGCTACCTTTGAAGTCATCGCGCGCCAGTACGAGCCGGTGAAGACGGGGCAGAACCGCCTCGTCGATATTATCGTCGGCTTCATCGATCCGAACGCACCGGATGAAATCGCGCAGCCGCAGAACCCGACGAAGATGGAGATAATCGTCGCGGAGCCTCCTGTTGCTGCCGCCACCGCGGAAAAGGAAGACGAGACCGAAGGTGAAGGCGAGAGCGCCGACGGCGAAGAGGAAGCGATCGACACCGGCCCGGATCCGGAGGAAGCGGCGAGCCGCTTCGCCTCCATCGCCAAGATCTTCGGCCAGGTGCTGAAGGCGCTCGCCGAAAAAGGCCCGAAGGAAAAGAAGACCGAGAAGCTCCGCAAGAAGCTCTCCCTCGAGTTCATGGAGCTCAAGCTCGCGCCGAAGATGTTCGACCTGCTGATCGAGAATCTGCGCCAGCACGTCAATGTGATCCGTGGTCTCGAGAAGGAGATCATGACGATCTGCATCAAGCACGGCGGCATGCCGCGCAAGGATTTCATCTCGAGCTTCCCGAAGAACGAGACCAACACGCGCTGGCTCGACAAGCACATCCGCGCGCGCCGCAAGTACTCCTCGGCGCTCGGGCGCCTGAAGGAAGAAGTCGACAAGCGCCAGAAGAAACTGCGCGCGCTCGAAGACATCTATCACCTGTCGATCAATGACATCAAAGAGATCAATCGCGACGTGTCGATCGGCGAGGCCAAGGCGCGCCGCGCGAAGAAGGAGATGGTCGAGGCGAACCTGCGCCCGTGATATCCATCGCGAAGAAGTACACGAACCGGGGCCTGCAGTTCCTCGATCTCATCCAGGAAGGCAACATCGGCCTGATGAAAGCCGTGGATAAATTCGAATATCGGCGCGGCTACAAATTTTCGACGTATGCGACCTGGTGGATTCGCCAGGCGATCACGCGGT
>JBGPLJ010000003.1:0-34460 GCA_041486385.1 Steroidobacteraceae bacterium | reverse complement strand
GCGGCCCGCGTTTTCGAAGCCGCGCAGGATGTCCGCGACAATCGCGTCCGGGTTCTCATTGCGCGGATTGTCATCGGTAACGAGCGCGACATCGGCGTGGCGCTCGACCACCGCGGCCATCAGCGGCCGCTTGCCAGGATCGCGGTCGCCGCCGCAGCCGAATACGCACCACAATCGCCCCGCGCAATGTTCGCGCAGAGCAGCGAGCGCTTTCGCGAGCGCATCGGGAGAGTGGGCGTAGTCCACGACGGCGACCGCTCGGCCCTGCCGGTGGAAAGTCTCCATCCGGCCAGCGTGCGCACACACATTGGCCAACGCTCGTGCGGCGCGGTCGAGGACGATCCCTCGCGCCAGCAGAGCCGCAAGCGTCAGCAGAATATTTTCAGCGTTGAATCGCCCCACGAGCGGCGCATCGAAGTTGATCGCGCCCAGGTGGGTCTCCGCATCGATGTCGAGGCCGCGCGGCATCGTGCGCACGTGCCGCGCTATGACAAACCAGTCCGCGCGCGGCGCGCTGGCTTCGGTCGCGACGGTGGTGAGGTCGCCGTGGTCGCGTGCGCGCTCCGCGAGGACGCGTCCAAATTCATCGCTCACGTTGATCACGCGATGCTCGAGCCCCGGGGTCGCGAAGAGGCGCGCCTTGGCCGCGCCGTAACTCTCCATGGTCGCGTGATAGTCGAGATGATCGCGCGTGAGGTTGGTGAAGATCGCCGTGCGAAAGCGCACTGCGTCGACGCGGCCCTGATCGAGCGCGTGCGATGACACTTCCATCGCGACATTGCGCAGGCCCTGGCCGCGGGCGTCCGCGAGCTGGCGATGCACCGATACGCAATCCGGCGTGGTGTGCGTCGCCGGGCGCAGCGCCCGCGCGCGGCCGAAGCCGAGCGTTCCCGCATATGCGGCAGGCTCGCCGCACGCATCGAGCGCCTGTGCAAGGAGATAGGCGGTCGTTGTCTTGCCGTTGGTTCCAGTGACGCCGGCCACCGTCAATGCAGCGGATGGGCTGCCGAAGAAGCGGTCGGCTATCTGGCCAACGTGACGCGCGAGCTCGGGAACCTCAATTGCCACAACGCCTGCAGGAACGCGCGGTGCGCTGATGCCTGCGGCGCTCTCCCAGAGAATGGCCGTCGCTCCATTCGCAAGCGCCGCCTCGAGAAATTTCAGACCGTGATTGGCACGGCCGCGGCACGCAAGAAAGAGCGCGCCCGGCGTCACCGCGCGGCTGTCGAGCGTGACGTCGCGAATTGCAATGGCATTGTCAATGGGCTTTGCCGACGCCGTCGCAATTCCCTGCGTGAGCGCGGCAAGTTCGACGGCCGGCTGCATTGACTGCGCAGGCATCACGGCATCACCCCGACTTGCGCCAGTGTCGGTGCATCGGCAGGCAAATGCGCATCGGGCGCAATTGCCATGAGCCGCAAGGCACCTGCCATCACACTAGAGAAGACTGGTGCCGAGACGTCACCGCCCATGAATTTTCCGGCACCCGGCTCATCGATAACGACGACACACGCGAGCCGCGGATGCGTCGCGGGCACCATGCCGGCGAACACCGCCATGTACTTGTCCGTCGAATAGCCGCCGGCATTCGATTTCCATGCGGTGCCGGTCTTTCCGGATACGCGATACCAGGGAATCGCAGCCTGGGTGCCCGTGCCGCCGGGAGAGACCACGGATTCCATCATGTGAACCAGCGTGCGTGTCAGGCGCTCGTCGAGCACGCGTTGCCCGGCGATCGCTCCATCGACACGAACGAATGAAACCGGCCGCGCAAGGCCGCCGGCGCCGAGCGTCGCGTAGGCATGCGCGAGCTGCAGGGGCGTAACGGAGAGTCCGTAGCCATGCGACATCGTGGCGATGCCGATCGGCCGCCAGTGCATGTAATTGGAAAGGAGGCCCGCCGATTCGCCGGGAAAATCGCTCGACGTCACCTGGCCGAAGCCAAGACCGGAGAGCGTGCGCCAGATCTGCTCGGGCTCGAGCGTCAGCGCGATCTTGGCCATGCCGACGTTCGAGGATTTTTCCAGGATCTGCGTGAGCCCGATGTTGCCAAGGTTGTGCTCGTCGTCGATCACCTTGATGCCGACACGGATGAAACCGGGCGAAGTGTCGATGAGACTCTGTTCGTTGTAGCGCCCGGATGCGAGCGCCGCCGCGACTATGAATGGCTTGATGCTCGAGCCGGGCTCGAAGATGTCGGTCGCGGCGCGATTACGGAAGCGTCCAGCCTCAATCTGCTCGCGGTCGTTCGGGTTGTACGCGGGCTGATTCACCATCGCGAGCACTTCGCCGGTCGCAACGTCGAGCACGACGACGGAACCCGCGCGTGCGCGATTCGCGATGATCGCGGACTTCAGTTCCCGGTAGGCGAGGTACTGGATGCGAAGATCAAGACTCGTGACGAGATCCTGGCCCGGGCGCGTCGGACGGATACTCTCGACGTCTTCGACGACGTGTCCGAGACTGTCCTGGATGACGCGCTTGGCACCGTCTTCGCCGCCGAGCCAGTGATCGTAGGCGAGCTCGAGCCCCTCCTGGCCGAGATCGTCGAGTCCCGTGAAGCCGAGGACGTGACCGGTGATTTCGCCAGCCGGATAGTAGCGGCGATATTCCCGGTCGAGATAGACCCCCGGAATCTCGAGCGCCTTGATGTGCGCGCCGAGATCGGGATGCACGGGCCTTGCGATCACAAGGTAGTCGCGGTCGAGATTCGAGCTCACGCGGCGCGCGAGCCACTGCTTGTCCTTGGCCAAAGCACGCGCGAGCCGCGGAATCTGGTCCGCGGCCTGACTCAGTTCGCGCGGATTGACCCACACCGCGTCCACTGGCGTGCTGACGGCGAGCGGCTCACCGAAGCGATCGGTAATCGTTCCGCGATGCGCGCTGATGCGCGCGACTCGCGAGTAGCGGGCATCACCCTGGCCGCGCAGAAATTCATGATCCACGAGTTGCAACTCGACGGCGCGCGCAACCAGCGCCAGCGCGCAGACCATGAGAAGACCGAGCACCGCCAGGGAACGCCAGCGGTACTGCCAGTCGGGAGGCTGTTTGCGCGCCGCTGCCGTCTTCATTGTCTTACGATCTTGACCTCGGCCGGTTGCGGGATATCCATCGCGAGCTTCGTGTTCGCGACGCGTTCAACGAAGCCGTGGGTCGACCACGCGCTCTGCTCGAGCTGCAGCTGACCCCATTCGGTCTCGAGCTGGTCGCGATCGCGGTTGAGACTCTGCAGCTCGACGAACAAGGCTCGCGAGCGATGCTTGGCGTAGACGACGCCGGCCGCTGACACCAGAACGCTAAGCCACAAAAGCGGCAACAAAATGGCGATGACGCGCTTGGAGCTCATGCTTCGAGCCTTTCAGCAACCCGCAGAGTGGCGCTGCGCGCACGCGGATTGCGCTGGATTTCGGCCGCGCTCGGACGCACCGCCTTGCCGATCACCCGCAGGGTCGGACGTGCAGACGGCGGAATCGTCGGCATGCCCGCGAACATCGGGTCGGCGCTCGCGTGCCGGCGCATGAAGCGCTTCACGGCGCGATCCTCGAGCGAGTGAAAACTGATCGCGCAGAGGCGCCCGCGGGGCGCGAGACACCTGCGGGCCGCATCGAGGCCCGCCTCGAGCTGCGTGAGCTCCGCGTTCACATGCATGCGTAGCGCCTGAAAACTGCGTGTCGCCGGATGCTTGCCAGGCTCGCGACCCTTCACGTTCGCGGCGATGACTGCGGCGAGATCGAGCGTGCGTTCAAACGGCTGCACGCTCCGGCGCGTCACGATTGCGCGCGCAATGCGCCGCGCAAACCGTTCCTCTCCCAAAGTCGCTATCACTTCCGCGATCTCCTCTTGCGTCGCATACGCCAGCCATGCGGCGGCGCTTTGCCCGTGACGCGTGTCCATGCGCATGTCGAGCGGTCCATCGCGCATGAAACTAAATCCCCGTTCCGGGTCGTCGAGCTGCGGCGACGACACCCCGAGATCGAACATCACGCCGTCCAGCGCTCGCGTCACACCGGCCCCTGCGAGCGCTGCCTCAAGCTCTGCGAAATCCGCGCGCACAATGACGAACCGCGAATCCCCCGAAAATCTCCTGGCACCCGCCGCGACCGCCTGGCTGTCGCGATCAAGCGCGATCAACCGACCCGCGTCGCCGAGCCGTGCGAGCACTGCGGCGCTATGCCCTCCCCGGCCGAACGTGGCATCGCAGTACCAGCCTTCGGCCTTCACTTCGAGCGCCGCCAGCAGCTCCTCGAGGAGAACTGGCGTGTGCTCATCCACCGCTACAGCGTCAGCGACTCGAGCTCAGGCGGCAGCTCAGAATCCGAGGCCTTCGCCTTCAGCCACTCGCCGCGGCGCTCCGTCCAGCGCGCCTCATCCCAAAGCTCAAAGTGCGAGCCCTGGCCAATCAGCACGGCATCGCGCACGAGGCTCGCGAAATCCCTGAGAGTTGCGGGCAACAACATGCGGCCATGACCGTCGAGCTCGAGATCGGTCGCATGGCCGACGAGCAGCCGCTGCACACGCTGCGCATCGGGGCGCAGATTCGGTAACCGCATGAGCTTGCGCTCGAGTTCTTCCCAGTCAGGCAGGGGATAGATCAGCAGGCATTCGCCGCCCGGATGAATGGTCGCGATGAGGTTGCCACCACAACGTTCGGCCACACGCTCCCGATACCGGGTTGGCAGTACCAACCGGCCTTTTGAGTCCAATGTGAGTTCTGTTGCGCCGCGAAACATATTTACGGGGGGAAAGACTCCCATTTCCTCCCACTTTCTCCCACTTCTGGCCACTATAGGGAGCCGGGTCTGGGTCGTCAACCGCTTTGAGCGAAATAGTTCTGGTGCGACAGAGACTTAGCGGCGCTTCGAAGCGCCACCGCTGAAAAATCGAGACGACTAGAAATCAGCGAGTTACAGCTCGGAGTTGATATTGGTCATCAGCAGAGCCCCAAGGGGTTGGGGCGAGAGGGTGAGGAAAAGAAAAGGAGTCAGCCGATAAGCCGGGTTCTGTCGTGGACAATCATTCCTCTGGAATGCGCGTCGCCGCGCACTTCTAGCGACCTACCCGGGAGTCAATGCGAGCCGCATCTGCCGCCCTTGCGGGCGACGAACTCCCCTATTTGGTCTTGCTCCGGGTGGGGTTTGCCCTGCCGCCGAGTGTTACCACCGGCGCGGTGCGCTCTTACCGCACCATTTCACCCTTACCTCACGCTCCGTGAGGAACGCGTGGCGGTATCTTTCTGTTGCACTTTCCGTGGGCTCGCGCCCCCCAGGCGTTACCTGGCACCGTGGCTCGTGGAGCCCGGACTTTCCTCTGCATTCCCGAAGGAACACAGCGATTGCCTGGCTGACTCCGGGGCGCACTCTAGGGGACTGCGCCGGAAAAAACATCCTGTTTTTTTCGATCCCGAAAGGACATTCCAGCCACCGCCCATGCGCGTCGCAGTTCCTGCTCCTGTCCGCGGAGATCAGTCGGCCTTCTCGTCCTTGATGGCCAACGCTCTTTGATACAGCGCTTTTCGCTGGGCACCGGTGGCCTTGACGGTGAGGTCGACGGCCTGTTTGAGCGGCAGCTCGGTGAGGAGGATGCGCAGGAGTGCCTCGGGTGCAGCCTCGGCGGATTGCGGTTCTGCGGCGGCGCCCGCGACGACGATTACAATTTCGCCGCGCGCCATGTCGGCGTCACGACTAGCGGCATCCGCGAGGCCAGCGAGCGAATCGCGATAGAGAGTTTCGTGCATTTTTGTCATTTCGCGCGCGATGGCGGCCTGTCGCGCCGGCCCAAGTTCGCTCACCATATCTGCAAGCGTCTCGTTGAGTCGATGCGGCGCTTCATAGATGACGAGCGTGCGCGTCTCGTGCGCCAGCTCGGCGAGCCGTTCGCGCCGGGCGCGCGCGCGTTGCGGAAGGAAGCCTTCGAAAATGAACCGATCCGTTGCAATTCCTGCAATGCTAAGCGCCGCAATGGCGGCGCTGGGGCCTGGAATCGCGCAAACCGTGGCGCCCGCATCGTGCGCGGCACGCACCAGCCGGAATCCGGGATCGCTGATGAGCGGTGTGCCGGCGTCGCTCACGAGCGCAATATCCTCACCGCGTTCAAGACGCCCGACGAGCTCGCCCGTGCGCACTTCCTCATTGTGTTCATGCAGTGAAACGAGCGGCGTAGCAATGCCGAGCTCGCGCAGAAATGTCGCCGTGTGGCGCGTGTCTTCCGCGGCAATGCATGCAACGGCGGCGAGTATCTCGCGTGCGCGCGCGCTGATGTCCTTGCGATTGCCGATCGGCGTCGCGACGACGTAGAGCCGGCCCCGGGTCTTTGCCACTATAATCTTTACCTTTCTTGCCGCCCTTCCGTGGGAAGACGCGCGCATCGTGCATGCAGGGGAATTCGCTATGCAAGTGAGCCTCGGACGGATAGCGCGACGCTGTGCCGGCGCAGTCGGCCTGGTTGCGCTCGCCATCACGCTTGCGGGTTGCCCTGGAGGCGTCATACCCACGGGCGGGCGCCCGCCGAGCGCCGACGCTGCCCAACGCCTGGCGCGGAGCGGTGACCACCAGGGCGCGGCACGCGCCTATGAGCAGCTGGCAAGGAGCGCACACGCCCCCGATCGGGACCCCTGGCTCCTTGCGGCCGCGGAGGAATGGCTCGCGGCAGGAGCGCGCGGGGACGCTGCGAGAGTGGCGGCCGGCATCAGTCCCAGCGTCCCGGCCGATCTGAAGGAACGCCGTGTCCTGCTGACGGCGGATCTTGCGATCACGAACGCCGAGCCTGCGCGTGCGCTGAGCGAACTCAAGTCCATTGCAGAACCCGCCACGCCTGCCAACGCGCGCCGCTTCTATGACATCGAGGCGCGCGCCTATTTCGGCACAAATCGCGCAGCCGACGCGGTGCGCGCGCTGATCGCGCGTGAGCACTGGCTTGAAGGAGAAGCCGACCTGAGAGCGAGCCGCTGGCACATCTTCGAGAGCCTGCGCGACGCCGCCGCGCGCGGCGTTTCGATGCAGCCGCCGGCGGGCAGCGACCCGATCGTTGCAGGCTGGCTCGACCTCGGCCGTGTCGGACTTGAATTGGCGCGCAATCCCTTTGGCGCTGCCGATCGCGTGAACGACTGGCGCACGCGCTACCCAACGCATCCCGCACAATCGACGGTCCTCGATCAGTTGCTCAAGACCTATTCAGCCGATCTCGAATACCCGACCAACGTCGCGCTCTTGCTGCCCTTGTCCGGCCGGCAACAGGCTGTCGGGGCGGTCGTACGCGATGGGTTTCTCGCGGCGTATTACCAGCACTCGACCGCGCTGCGCCCCCACGTTCGAATCTACGATGTCGCGAATCAGAATGCCGCGGACGCGTATGTCGCGGCCAGTGCCGACGGCGCACAATTTATCGTCGGCCCGCTGACGAAGGACGAAGTCGCCAGCGTCGCCGGAATTGCCGATGGCCGCGTGCCGGTCCTCGCGCTCAACTTTCTCCCGGATGATGCGCGCGCCCCGCGCGGGTTCTATCAGTTCTCACTGACGCCTGAGGATGAAGCGCGGCTCGCGGCGCGGCGCGCGGTGGCGGATGGCCATCGACGCGCGGTCCTGCTCGCACCGACGGGAGACTGGGGCAATCGGGTCGTGGCTGCGTTCACCGAAGAGCTCGGACGCGCGGGCGGCAGCGTCCTCGCGCGCCGCTCTTTCAATCCCGAGGACAGCGATTACTCCGCTGAAATCACGAGCCTCCTGAAGCTCGATGAGAGCCGCGCGCGCCATGAGCGGCTCGCTGGCGTGCTCGGTGGACACCTCGAATTCGAGCCACGCCGCCGCGGCGACGCAGAACTGATATTCGTTGCGAGCCAGCCCGCCCAGGCTCGTCTCATCCGCCCGCAATTGCGCTTCCATTTCGCCGGCGACCTGCCCGTTTACGCAACGTCCGATGTGTTTGAACCGGACGCGCAGGCGAATCTCGAGCTCGACGGCGTCATGTTTCCGGACATGCCCTGGATGATCTCGGCCGATCCCGTATCGAGCGCGGTGCGCGATTCGGTGCAAAGCGCCTGGCCGGCGCGGGCCAACCGTCGCGGGCGGCTCTTCGCATTTGGGTTCGATGCGTATCGCCTCATTCCGCTGCTGAAGCAGCCCTCGAGCGCGCGACTTGACGCGATCGCGGGCATGACCGGCCGTCTCACGCTCGACGCGGGCGGCCGCGTGCGGCGCGACCTCGATTGGGTGGAGATGCACTCCGGTCAGCCGCGCCTCATCGGACCCACGGTGAGCGCCGTGCCCGCCGCTGCCACGAGCAACTGACGTGACGCTTTCGCCGCGACAGGAAGTCGGGCGGCGCGCGGAGGAACAAGCGGCCGGCTATCTCGGTGAACGGGGCTTGCAACTGCTGCTCGCGAATCATCGCTGCCGCTTCGGCGAGCTCGATCTCGTCATGCGCGATGGCGCCACACTCGCAATCGTCGAAGTACGCCGCCGTCAGAGCGCGCAATTCGGCGGCGCGGCCGCGAGCGTCACGCCGGCCAAGCAGCGTCGCATTCGGCTTGCAACCCAGCACCTGCTCCTGACACACGCGGCCTTCAGGCGCTTTCCCATCCGTTTTGATGTCGTGACGATCGAACCGTCACCCACGGGCACCCGGATCGAGTGGCTGCGCAACGCTTTTCGCTGACGCTGGCGCGTGCGGCTGCGCGGCTACTTCACGACCTTGAGTTTTGGCCGCTTGCTGTCCGTCGCGCGCTGCGTGCCGGCGCCACCCCGCGGCGGATTCGCCGGCGGGCTCGTCGTCGGATCGGGCGGCTCGGTCGGCTCGGGCGCCAGGTCGTTCTCCGTGAAGATCATGCCTTGTCCGGTTTCGCGCGCGTAGATACCGAGCACCGCGCGCATCGGAATGGCGATCGAGTTGGTCACGCCGGAAAAGCGCGCCTGAAACGTCAGCGCATCGTTGGCGAGGCGCAGTCCCTGGGTCGCGCTGCGGCTGATGTTCAGAATGATCTTGCCGTCCTTGACGAACTGGCGCGGCACGCCGACGCCTTCCACCTCGGCGTCCACGACGATATGCGGAGTCTGCCCGTTATCGCTGATCCACTCGTGCATGGCCCGCAGCAGATAGGGCCGGCGGGAATTCACCGTGGTAGTCGCCACGCGCCGCTCCTTGCCGGGTTCAGGGGCGCATGTCCTGTTCGACTTCCGTCAGGCTGTTGCGAAATGACGGACGGGCGAACACGAGGTTCATGTACTTGACGATGGGCTGGGCCTGCGCCGGCAGATCAATGCCCCAGTAATTGAGGCGCCAGAGCACCGGCGCGATCGTGCAGTCGACCAGGGAAAATTCATCCGACAGGAAGTACGGCTTGGCCTTGAAGACCTCGGAGCTCGCGAGGATCGAGTCACGCAGAATCTTCTTCAACTTGATCGCCTGCTTCTTGTCCTGCTCCGCGTCGATCTCCGTCGCGAGGCCATACCAGTCGCGTTCGATGCGATAGAGCGCGAGCCGGAACTGCGCGCGCGTCACCGGATCGACCGGCATGAGCGGTGGATGCGGAAAGCGCTCATCGAGATATTCACAGATCACGCGCGAGTCGTAGAGCACGAGGTCGCGATCGACGAGCGTCGGCACGCTGTGATAGGGGTTCAGGTCGAGCAGGTCTTCGGGAAGATTGCCCGGCTCGACGTTCACGATATCGATGCTGATGCCTTTTTCCGCAAGAACAATACGCGTGCGATGGCTCGCAGCTTCGTTGGCGGCGGAAAACAAGGTCATTACGGACCGTCGGCTGGACACCTGTGTCATCTCCTCGTGGCTCCAACCGGGCTCATGCGTGGCCGAAACGTGCGCCGATCTTCGGCGGAGCGGTGCTCCGGCCGAAGAATTTCAGTGCACGTCCTTCCAGTATTCCTTCTTGAGGAGATACGCGAAGACCGTAAATACCAGTAGGAACAGCACTACGATCACTCCCATCGACTCGCGTTGCGCCTTGACCGGCTCACCGATGTACGTCAGGAAGTTGACCGTGTCATGCACGAAATCATCGAAATCCGCCGCGCTCATGCGGCCGGGACGCTCGAGCAGAATCTTCTCGCACACTCGTGGATGGGACTTGGTGGTCGCGGGATCGACAGCGACGCTGGTGTCGAGCTTCTGTATTCCCTGCAGATCCGCCAGCACGGCCGGCATGGCCGAGCCGTCGAGCACCAGATTGTTCACGCCCAGCGGGCGCGCGGGATCCTGATAGAAGCCCTTCAGATACCGATAGACGTAGTCCGGGCCCTTGGCGCGCGTGATCAGCGTGAGATCCGGCGGCGCCCGGCCAAACCATTCGACCGCGTCCTTCGCGGGCAGCGTGCTCTTGATGTAGTCGTGCGCCTTGCCGCCAGTGAACTCGAGGTTCTGCTTGAGCTGATCCTCGTTGATGTTGAGATCGGCCGCGACGCGGTTCCAGCGCATGAAACCGAGCGAATGACAGCCGAGACAGTAATTCACGAAGTTGCGCGCGCCTTTCTGCAGCGACGCCGTGTTGCCAACCTCCGCATCCGCGACCCCGAGGCTGTCGACGCATTTCTGGTTAGGGTTGTCCGCGCCGAACGCCGCGGCGGCCGCCGCGAACATCAGAACCATGAGCGCGCGCTTAAGCATGGTAGGTGACTCTCTGCGGAACGGGCTTCGTCTTCTCGTTGCGGGTATAGAGCGGCATCACCAGGAAGAACGCGAAGTACACGCCAGAGAGGATACGCGCCATGAGCACATACGTGCCTTCGGCGGGCTTCATGCCAAGGTAGCCGAGACCGCAAAACGCAACCGCGAAGGCCATCAGCGCAAAACCCCAGGATTTCGGCCGATAGCGGATCGACTTCACAGGCGAGCGATCGAGCCAGGGCAGGAACACGAACAGGATGACCGCCGCGACCATGAGTGCAGCGCCCGCGAGCTTGTTCGGAACGGCGCGCAAGATTGCGTAGTAAGGAGTGAAGTACCAGACCGGCGCGATATGCTCCGGCGTCGACAGCTGATTCGCCGGCTCGAAGTTCGGCCCCTCGAGAAAGTATCCGCCGAGCGTCGGCATGAAGAAGACGATCGCCGCGAACACCAGGCCGAACACGCCGACGCCGACCACATCCTTCACCGTGTAATAAGGGTGGAACGGGATGCCGTCGAGCGGCTTGCCGTCGGCGCCTTTCTTTTCCTTGATCTCGATGCCGTCCGGATTGTTCGAGCCCACCGTGCGCAGCGCCCACAAGTGCACGAACACGAGTGCGAGCAGGATGAGCGGCACCGCGACCACGTGCAGAGCGAAGAAACGGTTGAGCGTCGCGTCGGCGATGCTGTAGTCGCCGCGAATCCATTCGACGAGAGCCGTACCGACCCACGGGACCGCGCCGGCCAGGTTCACGATGACGGTCGCGCCCCAGTACGACATGTTGCCCCAGGGCAGCACGTAGCCGAAGAAGGCCTCCGCCATCAACGCGAGATACACCAGCACTCCGACAATCCAGAGAAGCTCGCGCGGCTTCTTGTACGAGCCGTACAGGAACCCGCGGAACATGTGCAGGTATACGACGATGAAAAAGAGCGAAGCGCCGGTGGAATGGAGGTAGCGCATGAGCCACCCCCAATCGACCTCGCGCATGATGTATTCGACGCTGCGATACGCGCCGGAGAACCCTTCCGCGTCGATGACGCCGTCGGGCTTGTAGAACATCGTGAGGAAGATGCCGCTCACGAGCTGCAGGACCAGCACAAAGAGCGCGAGCGAGCCGAAGAAATACCAGATGTTGAAGTTCTTCGGCGCGTAATACTCGAGCAGCTGCGCCTGGTAGAACTTGCCGACTGGCAGGCGCGCCTCGATCCAGGCACCGAGGCGTGCCCAGCGGCCGGTGCCGCGGGTAGTCTGTGCGTCGCTGGCGCCAGCGCTTGCCATTAGGCGGCCGCTCCCTTCTTGTCCGATTCGTCCAGTCCGACCACGAGCGTCACGCTGTCGCGGAACGAGTACGGCGGCACACGCAAATTGATGGGTGCCGGCACGTCCTTGAACACTCTGCCTGCCAGATCGAACTTCGATCCATGGCAGGGACAGAAGAAGCCACCGGGCCAGCCGCCCGGCACTGCGATATCGACGGTGCCCGGTTCAAAACGATTCTTGGGGAGGCAACCGAGGTGTGTGCAGGTTCCGACGAGCACCAGGTATTCGGGCTTCAGCGCGCGTGCTTCGTTCTTCGCGTACTGCGGCTGCTCCGATTCCTCGGAACCCGGATCACGCAGGTTGTCATCGTTCTTGGCAAGCTGGTCGAGCATCTCTTTGGTCCGATGCACGACATAAACCGGACTGCCGCGCCACAGGACGGTCATCATCGCGCCCGGTTCGAGCTTGGTGATGTCCACTTCCACGGGCGCTCCCAGTGCCTTCGCGCGTGCGCTTGGCGACCAGGACTCAATGAAGGGCGTCGCTACGAAGACCGCGCCAACCGCACCCAAGCCGGCGGTAGCCGCGGTCAGAAATTGACGGCGGCTCTTGTCAACCTCATCGCTCATCAAGCCTCTCCCGGCGAGCTTGCAATCGTGATTGCCTGGCGCACCGGCCAACTCGCTTAAAGGAGCGTTCCGGTTCCAAGAATTCAGGAAGTTGCGCATTATACACAAATCGAACTGGCCTCCCGGGGAAGGGTCGGCATGCCCAAGCTCGCGCAATTGATGTTATTTCTGGTCGCCTCCGCCATCGTGGGCCTGGCGGCGGCCTTTCTATTGCTGCTGGCAAGACCGGATCTGCTTCCCCGAACGATTGTCGAGGTGCCGCGACGCGAAGTGAGTGCCGCGCCAGCCGCCACCGTTGTCGAGACGCCCGCCTCGACGCCCTTGCCCCCTGCCGCGATCGGCTCCTATGCAGAAGCCGTCGCCCGCAGTTCGCCGGCGGTGGTCAACGTCTATGCGGCGCGCGTCGTCACGGAGCGGACGTTCCCTTCTCAATTTGACTCGATGTTCGGCGACGTCTGGCCATCGGTGCGCAAGCGCATCGAGCAGAGTCTCGGCTCCGGCGTCGTCGTGGACACTGACGGTCACATCGTTACCAACTATCACGTCATAGCGAATGCCGCAGAGATTCGGGTGCAGCTGGCCGACGGCAGGCAGGCGACAGCCGAGGTCGTAGGGCGCGATCCAGACACCGACCTCGCGGTACTGCGGGTCAAACTCGCCAAGTTGCCAGTGGTCACCCTCGGCCGCTCGGACCAGCTGCGCATCGGCGATGTCGTGCTTGCGATCGGCAATCCGCTCGGACTCGGCCAAACCGTTACCCAGGGCATTGTCAGCGCGACCGGTCGGGGCCAGCTCGGCGTGGCCACCTTTGAAAACTTCATTCAAACCGATGCGGCGATCAATTTCGGCAACTCGGGCGGCGCGCTCATCAATGCGCGCGGCGAACTCATCGGCATCAACACCGCGGTGCTATCGAAGAGCATGGGCACGGAGGGCATCGGCTTTGCGATTCCCGTGAACCTGGTACGCGGCGTGATGGCGGAAATCGTGAAGAACGGCCGTGTCGTGCGCGGCTGGTTCGGCATCGTGCCGCAGGATCTGTCGGAGGAAGACGCGCGTGCTCTGGGCGCCAGCGAGGGAATCAGCGTCGCGATCGCCGGGCTCTATCCCAACAGCCCAGCGGCGGAACTGGGCCTGCGTCGCGGCGACCTGCTGGTGGCGCTCAACGGCAAACCTGTGCACAGCGCGCAGGAATCACTCGCGCTGATCGCGGCGCTCAAGCCCGGTGCGATTCTCAAGGTCGCGGTCCTGAGGAATGGCGAGCCACTGCAGGCGGAATCGAAGGTATCCGAGCGGCCGCGCAATACTGAATGACGGCTTAACGGACAGCGGCTCAGGACGGCACTCTCTTTATCTGTGCGCCGAGCTGCTGCAGCTTCTCCTCGATGCACTCGTAGCCCCGATCGATGTGATAGATGCGATCGACCTCCGTGCGGCCGACCGCTACGAGTCCCGCGATCACGAGGCTGGCCGACGCGCGCAAGTCCGTTGCCATGACGGGCGCGGCGGTCAGTCGCTCGACGCCTTTGATGATCGCCGTGTTGCCCTCCAGGCGAATCTCCGCGCCCATGCGCCGCATTTCGAGCATGTGCATGAAGCGATTCTCGAAGATCGTCTCGACGATCGTGCCGACGCCGTCGGCCACGCAATTGAGCGCCGCGAATTGAGCCTGCATGTCTGTCGGAAAGGCCGGATACGGCGCGGTTCTCACATCGACACTGCGCGGCCGCCGGCCCTTCATGTCCACATCGATCCAGCTGTCGCCGGACGTCACTTCTGCGCCCGCTTCCCGGAGCTTGGCAAGCACGGCGTCGAGATGCTCCGCGCGCGCATTCTTGACGCGCACGTGACCGCCGGTAATAGCGCCCGCAACCAGATACGTGCCCGCCTCGATGCGGTCGGGCAGCACCTCGTAGTGCGTGCCCGTCAGGCGCTCCACGCCCTCGATGACGAGCGTGTCGGTGCCCACGCCACGGATGCGCGCGCCCATCGCGATGAGAAAGTTCGCGAGATCGACCACCTCGGGCTCGCGCGCGGCGTTTTCAATCACGGTTTCGCCGTCCGCGAGCACCGCCGCCATCATCAGATTTTCCGTGCCCGTGACCGTGACCGTCTCGAGCACCAGCCGTGCGCCCTTCAGACGGCCGTTGCTGCGGGCGCGGATGTAGCCGTTTTCGATGTTGATGTCGGCGCCCATCGCCTGCATGCCGGCCACATGAATGTTGACGGGCCGCGAGCCGATGGCGCAGCCGCCGGGCAGCGACACGTCGGCCGTTCCAAAGCGCGCCAGCAGCGGCCCGAGCACGAGAATCGACGCGCGCATCGTCTTCACGAGTTCATAGGGCGCGAAGAATTCCCGGATGGTGCTGGTGTCGATTTCGACGCGCATGCGATCGTCGATCGTGACGCTCACGCCCATGCGGCCGAGCAATTCGATCGTCGTGGTCACGTCCTGCAAGTGCGGCACGTTGCCGATCGATACCGGACCTTCCGCGAGCAGCGCCCCGGCGAGAATCGGCAGCGTCGCGTTCTTCGCGCCGGAGATGCGGATTTCCCCTTCGAGGGGTATGCCGCCTTGTATTTCGAGTTTGTCCATCACGGTCTCCGGGGTCGGCGTGTTTTCACGTAGAGCAGCAAGCCGAGTTTAGCGGCGAAGTCTCGATCGGGGAGGTCCTTATCGGGACCGCCGTAAATACATCCCTGTAGGCTTCGGGAAGAACGTCCTGTTCTTCACGATCCCGAAAGGACCTCCCCGACCAAGCCTCCGCCACGTTGCGGTTCGTTCGCCTGCCTGCGTCCTTCGTCGATGGCCGCTATTTCGCTGCGCGGGCGGCCCACTCTTCGGGTGTAAAGACCTGCAGGGCCAGCGCGTGCACTTCGCGCCCCATGCGTTCGCCGAGCGCTGCATACACGAGGCGGTGCCGCTCGAGCGTACGCTTGCCGGAAAATTCGCGCGCGATCACCACGGCTTCAAAATGCACGTCATCGGGGCTCGTGACGCGCGCGTCGGCCGAGGGGAGCTGGGTCCGGATGAGTCCGGCGATTTCCTGGGAATTCATGGGACGCGAATACTAAAGAAAAGCATCCGGGGCCGAAACTGATTTAGCGCGCTATCATGGCGCCTTCCTCGGACGGGAATGCATGAGCACGAGACTCGACGACGGCGAACTCATCACGCTCGGCAAACGTGCGCTCGCCATCGAAGCCGCTGCCGTGGGCGCGCTCGTCGAGCGGCTCGGTGCGGAATTCGCCCGCGCCTGCGCCATCTGCCTCGACTGCAGCAACCGCCAGGGACGCGTGATCGTCTCCGGCATGGGCAAGTCGGGTCACGTGGGCCGCAAGATCGCGGCGACGCTTGCCAGCACGGGCACGCCCAGCTTCTTCCTGCACCCGGCGGAAGCGAGTCACGGCGACGCCGGCATGATCACCCGCCAGGACGCGCTGCTCGCGATTTCCTACTCAGGCGAAACAGAGGAGATCGTTACGCTGCTGCCGTATCTGAAGCGGCTCGGCATCGATCTCATCGCCATGACAGGCGACGCGACATCGACGCTCGCCAAGGCGGCGACGGTCCATCTCGATGTCAGCGTTCCGGAGGAAGCCTGCCCACTGAATCTCGCACCGACTGCCAGCACGACCGCGACGCTCGCGATGGGCGATGCGCTGGCCGTGGCCCTGCTCGAGTGTCGCGGATTTACCGAACAACAATTCGCGATGTCGCACCCCGGTGGCAGTCTTGGCAGGCGTTTGCTCCTGCACGTTGAAGACGTCATGCGAACGGGCGACGAGGTGCCCATGGTCGGCCTCGATACGCCGCTGGCGGCGGGCCTCGTCGAGATGACGCGCAAGGGCCTTGGCATGACCGCCATTGTCGATGGCGAGCGGCACATCGTCGGCGTATTCACCGATGGCGATCTGCGCCGCGCGCTCGATGGCCAGGTCGACGTACACGGGACACGCATGCGTGAAGTCATGACACGTCAGGGCAAATCCATCGGCCCGCGGATGCTCGCGGCCGAAGCGGTGCACCTGATGGAAAAGCACCGCATCACGCAGCTCCTGGTCGTGGACGAGAAGAACACTCTGATCGGCGCGCTCAACATCCACGATCTGCTGCGCGCCGGAGTCATCTAGTGGCGCGCGCGCGGGCTCGCAAGGCACCGGCGCGCGCGGCGATCCGCCTGCTGGTGCTCGACGTGGACGGAGTCCTCACGGACGGGCGCCTGTACTTTGGTCCGGCCGGCGAGGCGCTGAAAGCGTTTCACGTGCGTGATGGTCTTGGCATCAAGCTCATCGAGCGGGCGGGCGTCCGCGTTGCCGTAGTCTCCGGACGGGAATCGCCGGCCGTTGCCGAACGTTGCCGCGAGCTTGGCATCCGTCATGTGGTCCAGGCCTGCGACGACAAGATGAGCGCCGTTGCGCGTATCGCCAAGGAGCTCGGTATTGCTCATGCCGAGGTTGGCTGCGTTGTCGACGATACGGGCGATTTGCCCCTGGTCGCGGCCCTCGGCCTCTCGTTCGCTGTCAGCGACGCCCATCCGGCCGTGCTGCGCGCGGCTCACCGCGTCACGCGCAACGCCGGAGGCCGCGGCGCGGTTCGCGAAGTGTGCGACTGGCTGCTTGAACACAACCGCCGGGGCGCAAAGACGTGACGCGCGCATTACCCCGTAGTCTGTTGATACTCGTGGTCCTCGCCTTGATTGTGGTAATCGGACTGTCGTTTGTGGGCGGGGACTCGTCCGAGACGCGCCGCAAGGCGAACACGCCGGTCGACCAACCGGGCTATTTCCTGACGAACGCGACAATTACCGATACCGCCGCCGACGGCTCGCCGCGCGTGAGCATTCATGCCGAGCACATCGAACAGGTTCCAGCCGACAACAGCATCCAGCTCGAAACGCTGCATCTCACCTACAACAGCGAGGCCAATGGCCCCTGGCTGGTCACGGCGGATCACGGCGTGGTCCCGGGCGCATCCAAGGTGGTGCGTCTCTCCGGCAATGTCCGCATTCAGGGCCTGATCGCGCAGTCGATGCCCGAAGCGGTCATCGAAACGCCAACCCTCGAATTTGACACCGATAACTCGACGGCCCACACCGATGACGATGTTAGAGTCGTGGTCGGAACCCGGACCTTGACCGCGCGTGGCCTCGATGCCGACTTGAAGCAACGTCATCTGCGGCTAGAATCCCGCGTACATGGTCAATTCAATCCACCATTCAATCGCCAGAGCATTCAGTAGGGCCGCACTCGGCTCGCTGGTCGTTGCGGCGATGCTCGCGACCCTCGCCGCGCGCGCAGAGTCGCCGCCGCCTGCGGGCAAGACGACGGGCAATGTCGTGGCGAACCCGTTGCTGGCGCCGGGCCAGAGCGAGCTGCCGATCACCGTCGATGCGCGCTCCTCCGAGTTCGACTACGGCAAGAGCCGCCTGGTGTTTCACAATGTGACCATCACCCAGGGGAAGCTGCGCGTGGAAGCCGGCGAAGCGACGGCGACCAACCTCAATTTCGACAACAGCCAATGGCAATTCGTCGGCGCCGTGCACATCACGATGGAAAATGGCTCCCTCAATTCCGATCGCGCCGACGTGACGTTCGCGGCGAATCAGATCGCGCGCGCCGTGATCAACGGCACCCCGGCCACCTTCGAAGAGACGCTCGAGCAGCCACCACAGGTTGCGCGCGGCCACGCCAACGTCATTGAGTACAACGTCGCCCAGGGCACGGTGCGCCTGTCTGACGACGCGTGGCTCTCCGACGGCGAGAACGAATTGAGCGGCGCGGTGCTGGTCTATGACATCCGGGCAGAGCGTGTGCTCGCCAATGCGCCGGCCGGCGCCGATCAGCGTGTGCGCATCATCATAAATCCGCAGAAACGCAAGCCCGCGACACCCGCTGCGGACCCCACGAAATGAGCCGCCTGACGGTGACGGGGCTCGCCAAGAGCTACAAGTCCCGCCAGGTGCTGCGCGAGCTGTCGCTCGATATCTCGAGCGGCGAAGTCGTAGGGCTCCTCGGACCCAATGGCGCCGGCAAGACCACGGCGTTCTACATGATCGTCGGCCTCATCCCCTGTCAGCAGGGGCGCATCGTGCTCGACGACGTCGACATCACGGCTCTGCCGATGCATCGGCGCGCGCAGCTCGGCATCGGCTACCTGCCACAGGAAGCGTCGGTCTTCCGCAAGCTCTCCGTCGCCGACAATGTGCTCGCCATCCTCGAGACGCGGACCGACCTTGACGCGGAGGGCCGCGAACGGCGGCTCGTGGAATTGCTCGAGGAGCTGCACATCGGGCACATCCGCGAGAGCATCGGCATCAGTCTCTCGGGCGGCGAACGCCGCCGCGTCGAGATCGCGCGGGCGCTCGCGGCGGAACCCAAGTTCATGCTGCTCGATGAACCGTTCGCCGGCGTCGATCCACTGTCGGTGATCGACATTCAGCGCATCATCCGGCAACTCACGGCGCGCGGCATCGGCGTGCTGATTACGGATCACAATGTGCGCGAGACGCTCGGCATCTGCGGCCGCGCCTATATCGTGAGCCAGGGCGTCGTCCTCGCACAGGGAACCGCCGAAGAAATTCTGGCCCATCCCCAGGTCCGCGAGGTCTATCTCGGTCAGGACTTCCGCCTGTAAGAATTGCACGCCCGCCTGCCTGTGGGCCGCGTGGCCGCCAGGTCCCCAAGTCCCTGATTGGCACGACAATAGTGCGGCTCGAGCCGGCTGATCCACGGCGGTCGGTCACAGTCTCTGCGGTCCGTGCTATCTGGGCAATTTTTCGCGCTAGACTGCAACTCCACAATCCCTCGCGAACGATGCTGAAACCCACCCTGCAACTCAGACTTGGGCAGCAGCTGACGATGACGCCGCAGCTGCAGCAGGCGATCCGGCTCCTGCAATTGCCGGCGCTCGAACTGCAAGCGCACGTGCGCGACGCGCTCGAGACGAACGTCATGCTGGAATCGGTGGATGAGGCGAACGAGCCGACGGGCGTGTTCGAGGCCCCCGAGCCACGCGAGGACGTGCGCGTCGAGCCGAGCCCGGAAAAAACCGAACAGGAATTCGATGAGGTCGATGTCGAGGTGGCCGAGGATCCGTGGACGGAGCCGACGGCGGCCGTCGGCGACACGGTCTGGAGCGGCGATGGCGACAAGTCGCAGGAATTCGCCGATCAGCGCGGGCAGACCCTGCAGGACCACCTCCTCTGGCAGCTCGAACTCGCGCGCATGTCAGCCCACGATCTCGCCGTCGCGCGCGCCATTGTTGATGCCATCAACGATGACGGCTACCTCATGGACAGTCTCGAGGAGATCGGGCGCAATCTGCTGCCGGAGATCATCTGCGCACCCAACGACGTGGAACGCGCGCTCGCGACCGTGCAGGCCCTCGATCCCGTCGGCGTCGGCGCACGCACTATTTCGGAATGCATCCTGCTGCAGCTCGGTCAGCTTGATCCGACAACTGCGCAGCTCGACCTCGCGCGCCGCATTGCCGCCGAACACCTGAACCTCGTCGCCGAACAGCAGCTCGGGCTCCTGCGCCGGCAGCTGCGCGTGAGCGATGAGGAAATCGACACGGCTATTGCGCTGGTGCGCGCGTGTCATCCGCGCCCCGGCGCCACGATTCATAGCGCAACCGCCGAGTACGTAGTGCCAGACGTGTTCGTGCGGCGCGGTGATCACGGCTGGCTCGTGGAAATCAATCCATCGACGGTGCCGCGCATCCGCGTCAATCAGAATTACGCGAACATGCTCGGGCGCAACGCCGATCATTCGATGCTGCGCACGCAGCTGCAGGAAGCGCGCTGGCTCCTGAGGAGCCTTGAGATCCGCAACGACACGCTGCTCAAGGTGGCGCGCTCGATCGTTGAGCGCCAGACGGCGTTCTTCGACCAGGGCGATGAAGCCATGCAGCCGATGATTCTCAAGGACGTAGCGGCAGAGATTGAAATGCACGAGTCGACGGTCTCGCGCGTAACCACGGCCAAGTACATGCACACGCCGCGCGGCGTATTCGAGTTCCGCTACTTCTTCTCGAGCCACGTGGCGGCGGACGATGGCACGGAAATGTCCTCGACCGCGATTCGCGCCAAGATGCGCAAGCTCATCGCGGCGGAGGATGCGGCGAACCCGCTGAGCGACGGGCGGATCGCGGAACTGCTGTCGCACGAAGGCATTCCCGTCGCGCGCCGCACGGTCGCCAAGTATCGCGAAGCGATGTCGATCGCTCCATCGAACGAGCGCAAGAAAGCGGCTCCGCGCCAGTAACCTCTGCAGCAACTCCAAGGAGAAATAGATGCAGCTCAATCTCAGCGGTCATCACGTCGACGTTACACCAGCGCTGAAGGGGTACGTTGAGAAGAAACTGGAACGCATCGTGCGTCATTTCGACCAAGTCATTGACGTGCACTGCATATTGACCGTCGAGAAGTTGAGACATAAAGCCGAGGCAACACTGTCGATTTCAGGAGGGCGCATCCACGCCGACGCAGTCGACGGCGACATGTATGCGGCGATCGACGCGCTCATCGACAAGCTCGACCGGCGCGTCAGAAAGCACAAGGAAAAGCTGACCGACCATCACGCGGCCGAAGG
Organism: Steroidobacteraceae bacterium; assembly: GCA_041486385.1. Taxonomy (GTDB): domain Bacteria; phylum Pseudomonadota; class Gammaproteobacteria; order Steroidobacterales; family Steroidobacteraceae; genus JBGPLJ01. Next base: position 13,358 of record JBGPLJ010000003.1, on the reverse strand, counting down.
GCTGCGCGGCCGGCCCGAGTAGCACCCTTAAAGATTCGACACCTAAGAGAATCGCAGCGCGCATGCGCCTCATCATCGTCAGTGGCCTCTCGGGATCCGGCAAGAGCGTCGCCCTGCACATGCTCGAGGATCTGGATTTCTACTGCATCGACAACATCCCGGCGGCGCTCCTGAAGCCATTTATTTCGCATACGGTGCACAGCAAGGATTCGGGCTACTCGCGCGCTGCGGTCGGGCTCGACGCGCGCAACACCGCCTCAGAGATTGCAACCGTGCCGAAACTCGTCGGGGAACTGCGCCGCAGCGGGATCAACTGCGAAGTCCTGTTCCTGCACGCAAGCGATGAGGAACTCCTCAATCGGTTCGGCGAAACACGGCGCAAGCACCCCATGAGCCGCGAAGGCGTGAGTCTGCGCGAAGCGATAGCCGCCGAGCGGCGCCTCCTCGAACCGGTGACCGACAGCGCGGATCTGGTGATCGACACGACGCGCCTGAGCGTGCATGAACTGCGCGAACTCGTGCGCAAGCGCGTCGAGCAGCGCAGCGAGGGGCGGCTTTCGATCATGTTCGAATCGTTCGGCTTCAAGCACGGCATTCCGGGGGATGCCGACTTTGTGTTCGACTCGCGGGCGCTGCCAAATCCGTACTGGGAACCGACGCTGCGCCCGTTGACGGGACGCGACGCGCCGGTCATCGCGTTTCTCGAGTCGCATCCGGCGGTCGAGCGGCTCATCAACGACATCGCGCAGTTTCTCGAGAAGTGGATCCCGGAATATCAGCGCACCAATCGCAGCTATCTCACGGTCGCGATCGGCTGCACCGGTGGCCAGCACCGTTCCGTCTACATAGCCGAACGCCTGGCGGCGCTGTTCGCCAAGCAGAAGCAGCACGTGCTCGCGCGCCACAACGCGCTCCCCGACACCGCAAGCCCCCGCGCCCTCAATGGTTGAGCGCCGATGATAGTCGGCTCCTAGGCACTGACGGCAGAGCTGCCGCTGGTGAACCGCAGCAGGTCGTCCCGGCGCGCCATGCCGTCGGCGTAGCCGAGCTCGATGAGTTCGCGCGTGTAGCTTGCTTCGAACATCAGATAGCTCATGAGCTGCGTGCCGCTCGTATTGTAGGCGCCCATGGTCCGCATCATCGTCCTGAGCGAGCGCGGCAGATCCGCTGCATGGCGGGCGGCGATCTGCCGCAAATCCTTGCTCGGCAGGATGAGCGTCGCCTCCACGCGCCGCAGCCCGTCCGCTTCGGGCCGATCGGCCATGAAATTCACACGCTCGAGCCGTTCGAGGTCGGCCTGGATCTGATCGTTGAACAGGGTATCGAGCATGAAGCCAAAGATTTGTCCCGCCGTCGGTGCGCTCATCGCTTCGACTCTGCTGAGCGCGCCCCGATCGCCCTGAGCACGCACGCCGATGACGAGCATGCGCCCGGCACCGAGATGAATGGCGGGGCTGAGCGGTGCGAGCTGACGCATTGCGCCGTCGCCGAAGAATTGCCCGGCAATCTTCACCGGCGGAAACAGAAACGGCACGGCGAGACTCGCCATCAGGTGATCGAGCGTGAGCGTGGCGCGCTCGCCGGAATGCAGGACGCGCTCCCAGGGGGCGATGCCGGCAGCGCCATCGAAGAACGCGACGGAACGCGCGCTGGCGTAACCGGTCGCCGAGAGCGCGAGCGCATCGATGGCGCCGGAATGCACGGCGGCGGCGATGCGCCCGAAATCGACACGCCGCGCCAGGAGCGCCCGCAGCGGACTGTTGTCGAGGAGCGATTGCGGTGGCCGCGCGAGGTAGCCGCCCGAGATGAGCGCCAGCAGCCAGTGAAAGCCGGAGCGCAGCACCGTGAGCGAGTCCGACTTGAACACCTGATCGACATGAAAGCCGCGCCAGACCCGTTCGAGATTCTGCACGGCAGCGCGAAAGCGCAGTGGATGCGCTGCGAGAACCGCGGCCGATACAGCTCCCGCCGAGGTTCCCGTCACGATCGGAAAGGGACAGTGCGCTCGCTTGGGCAGGAGGTGGGATAGGGCCTTGAGCACCCCGACCTGGTACGCGGAACGCGCGCCGCCGCCCGTAAGAACGAGGGCGCAAGGGCCGGCGCGCTGGTGCTGATGCTGGTGCTCGGTCGCGATCATGCGGGTCTGTTTACCATGCCACCTGACAGCGGCATAGTGAACAAGCCGCAAGAATACGGCGATCGAGCGGATCCTCGAGGCGCTGCCGGCCGCGACGCCGGGCTAGTTGAGCGCGCGCATCGCTGCATCGATGCCCTTCAGCGTCAGGGGGTACATGCGATTCTCGACCAGCTCGCGCGTGATGCGTACCGACGGCGTGTAATCCCAGCGTTCTTCGGGTTGCGGATTCAACCACACGTGCCGCGGCCAGGCGGCGCGCAGCCGCTCCATCCAGACGCGCCCCGCTTCCTCGTTCCAGTGCTCGATACTGCCGCCCGGCTGCACGATCTCGTAGGGCGCCATCGTCGCGTCACCGATGAAGATCAGGCGATAGTCGGCCCGGTACTTGTTTAGAAGGCTCGTCGTGGCGATGCGTTCGCCCTGGCGGCGCCGGTTATCCCGCCACACGCTCTCATAGATGAAGTTGTGGAAGTAGAAGTGCTCGAGATGCTTGAACTCGCCGCGCGCCGCCGAGAAGAGCTCCTCGCACACGCGCACGTGATCGTCCATCGAGCCGCCGATGTCGAGCAAGAGCAGAATCTTGATGGCGTTGTGGCGTTCGGGCACGAGGCGCAGATCGAGATACCCCGCGTTGCGCGCAGTCGCATCGATCGTGTCAGGCAGATCGAGCACGTCGGCCGCGCCTTCGCGCGCAAAGCGCCGCAGGCGCCGCAGCGCCAGTTTCACGTTGCGCGTGCCGAGCTCCACGCGGTCATCGAGATTGCGAAAGTCGCGGGCTTCCCAGACCTTCACCGCGCGGCGCTCGCGCGCTTCGCCCTGCCCCATGCGGATGCCTTCCGGGTTGTAGCCCCCCATGCCGAACGGCGACGTGCCGCCCGTGCCGATCCATTTGTTGCCGCCCGCATGCCGTCCGTGCTGTTCGGCGAGCCGCTCCTTGAGCGTCTGCATGAGTTTCGCCCAGCCGCCGAGTCCTTCGATTCGCGCCTTGTCCTCGGGCGTGAGCGCGTGTGCCATCGCATCGCGCAACCAGTCCTCCGGAATCGCCTTGACGAGCGCCGCGACGATGTTCTCGACGCCCTCGAAGTGGCGGGCGAAAGCGCGATCGAAGCGATCGAGATGCCGCTCGTCCTTGACGAGCGTGGCGCGCGCCAGATAGTAGAACTCCTCGGCATCGCAGCTCGCGACGCGCCGCTCGAGCGCTTCGAGCAGCGTCAGGAACTCTGGTGTAGTGACCGGCAGGCCCTCGCGGCGCAGATCGAAGAAGAACCTAACGAGCATTGCGGCGGTTCAGGAACACCAGCTGCTCGAAGAGGTGCACGTCCTGCTCGTTCTTGAGGAGCGCGCCGTAGAGCGGCGGGATGATCTTCTTCTCATCGCCCGAGGCGAGCACCGCGGGGTCGATGTCTTCGGCGAGCAGCAGCTTCAGCCAGTCGATCAGCTCCGAGGTCGAAGGCTTCTTCTTCAGTCCCGGCGTTTCGCGAACGCGAAAGAAGGCGTTCAGCGCCTCGGTCAGAAGCTCCTGCTTGAGCGTCGGATAGTGCACACGCACGATCCGCTCCATGGTCGCGGGATCCGGAAAGCGGATGTAGTGAAAGAAGCAGCGGCGCAGGAACGCGTCCGGCAATTCCTTTTCATTGTTGCTCGTGATGATGACGATCGGCCGCTGGCGCGCGCGGATGAGCGCGCGCGTTTCGTACACGTAGAACTCCATGCGATCGAGTTCGCGCAGCAGGTCATTCGGAAACTCGATGTCCGCCTTGTCGATCTCATCGATGAGGAGCACGGGCTGCGTTTCGGCTTCGAACGCCTCCCAGAGGCGCCCCTTGACGATGTAGTTGCCGATGTCGCGCACGCGCTCATCGCCGAGCTGCGAATCGCGCAGCCGCGCGAGCGCGTCGTAGTCGTAGAGGCCCTGCTGCGCCTTGCTGGTCGACTTGATGTGCCACTCGTAGAGCGGTCGCTCGAGCGCCCGGGCCACCTCGATCGCGAGCTGCGTCTTGCCTGTACCGGGCTCGCCCTTGATCAGCAGCGGCCGGCCGAGAATTACGGCGGCGTTCACCGCCATCTTGAGATCGTCGGTCGCGACGTAGCGCTCGTTGCCCGAGAAACGCTTGGCAGTCATGGGCGGACTCCGCTGCTGGGGAACGTTCCGCTCAGGACCGCGTTACCCGCAGAATCTGCATCGAGTTCGTGCCACCCGCGATGCCTGACAGTTCGCCCTTGGTGACGATGATGAGATCGCCGACATCGACGAGCCTCAGCTCGAGCAGCATGTGGAAGATCGTCGGATAGAGGGATTGCGGCTCCGTCCGCAGAACGTCGAATGCCACCGGATAGACGCCGCGATAGAGCGTCACGCGGCGCCGCGTCGCCTCCTGGCGCGTGAACGCGTAGATCGGAATGTCGGAGCGGATACGTGACATCCAGAGCGTGGTCGAGCCCGATTCGGTGATGGCGACAATGGCGCGCACCTTCATGTGATTCGCCGTGTACATCACGGCCATCGCGATACCTTCGTCCGTGCCCTGAAAGACCTTCTCATCGCGGTGCCGGCTGCGGCTATAGGCCAGCTGATACTTTTCCGCACCCTCGATGACCTGCGCCATCGCCTGCACGGCTTTCACGGGATACTTGCCCACCGCGCTCTCGCCCGAGAGCATCACGGCGTCGGTGCCGTCCATGACGGCATTCGATACGTCCGAGACTTCGGCGCGCGTCGGAATCGGATTGTGGATCATCGATTCCATCATCTGCGTCGCCGTGATCACGACCTTGTTGCGATGGCGCGTGTGCTGAATGATCGTCTTCTGCAGCCCCGTGAGCTCGGCGTAACCCATTTCGACGCCGAGATCGCCGCGCGCAACCATCACCGCGTCGCTCGCGTCAATGATCTCATCGAGCTTCTGGATCGCTTCGGCACGCTCGATCTTTGCGACGACGCGGCCTTCGCCGCCGGCGGCGCGCAGCAGGCTCCGGCATTCCTCCATGTCGGCGGCGCTGCGCGCAAACGACACGGCGAGGTAGTCGACACCGAGCCTGGCGGCGATCTTGATGTCCTCCCGATCCTTGTCGGTGAGAGCACCGGCTGACAGGCCTCCGCCCTGACGGTTGATGCCCTTCTTGTCCGAGAGTTCGCCGCCGACGATCACCCGCGTGTGAACGCGCGGACCCTCGACCCCGGTGACTTCGAGCGCGATATTGCCGTCGTTCAGGAGGAGCGTGTCGCCCGCCGCGACGTCGCGCGGCAGATTCTTGTATGCACAGCCGACCGACGTCACCGTGCCCGCCTTCGGGTCAAGCGAAACATCGAGCGTGAACGGATTGCCTTCCTTGAGGGTCACTTTCCCATCGACGAAGCTGTCGATGCGAATCTTCGGTCCGGCGAGATCGCCGAGCACTGCCACGTACTTGCCGGCGGACTCCGCCGCCTCACGCACGATACGGACCCGATTTTCGTGATCTTCGACCCTGCCGTGCGAGAAGTTGACGCGCACCACGTCGGCACCGGCGCGCACCAGCTCGAGCAGTACACTGGGATCGTCAGTTGCAGGTCCCAGCGTGGTTACGATCTTCGTGCGTCTCACTGAACAGGCTCCGTATGCTGATGCCCCATGGGCGCCGCTCAGGCAGCGCGCGCTTCGAGGATGGCGACGGCCGGCAGTTTCTTGCCTTCGACGAATTCGAGGAATGCGCCGCCGCCGGTCGAGATGTAGGAGATGCCAGACTCGACCTTGTATTTCTCGATTGCGGCGAGCGTATCGCCGCCGCCGGCCAGCGAAAACGCCTTGCTATTGGCAATGGCCGTCGCGAGTGCACGCGTGCCTTCGCCGAACTGATCGAATTCGAAGACCCCGACCGGACCGTTCCAGATGATCGTGCCGGCGTTCGCGAGCAGAGCGGCAAAGCGCTCCGCGGTGTCGGGGCCGATGTCGAGGATCATTTCATCCGCCGCCACCTGATCGACGCGTTTGACGTCCGCCTCCGCGGTGGCGGAAAACTCCGTCGCAACGACGACGTCGGTGGGCAATGGAATTTGCGCGCCCCCGTTCTTCGAATTGGCGAGCATGCGCGCCGCGATCCCCACCATGTCCGCTTCGTGCAGCGACTTGCCGACCGGAAAACCAGCGGCGGCAAGAAAGGTATTCGCAATACCGCCACCGATGATCAAGAGATCGACCTTCGCCAGCAGCGCCTCGAGCACCGTGAGCTTGCTCGAGACCTTGGAACCCGCGACGATCGCCACGAGCGGGCGCGCCGGCTTTTCCAGCGCCGTTTCGAGCGCCACCAGTTCATTGACAAGAAGCGGTCCGGCGCAGGCGACGCGCGCAAACTTGGCCACGCCGTGCGTGCTCGCCTCCGCGCGATGCGCCGTGCCGAAAGCGTCCATCACATAGATGTCGCAGAGCGCGGCCATCCGCTGGGCGAGCTCATCCCTATCCTTCTTCTCGCCTTTGTTGAAGCGCACGTTCTCGCACAGCACCACTTCGCCGGGCTCGCAGCTCACGCCGTCGAGCCAATTGCGCTCGAGCCGCACCTTGCGGCCGAGGAGCTCCGAGAGCCGCGCCGCGACCGGCGCCAGCGACAGGCTCTCATCGAACATGCCTTCTTCCGGCCGGCCGAGATGCGACATCACGAGCACGCGCGCGCCCGCATGCATGGCATGTTCGATCGTCGGCAGTGATGCACGGATGCGCGCATCGCTCGTAATGACGCCGTCCTTCACGGGCACGTTGAGATCTTGGCGAATGAGCACGCGCTTGCCCTTGAGGTCGAGATCGACCATGCGCAGGTACTTCATGGCGCTCACCCGTTACTTCGCGTTCGCCCAGGCGAGCGTCGTGTCGAGCATGCGGTTGGAGAAACCCCACTCATTGTCGTACCAGGCGCAAACCTTGACCATCGTGCCGTCGATGACCTTGGTAAGCGTCGCATCGTAGGTCGAGGAATGCGGATCATGGTTGAAATCGACCGAGACGAGCGGGCCGTCGCTGTAGGCAAGGATGTTCTTGAAGGCAGCGCCCGCGGCATCCTTCATGAGCCTGTTGATCTCCTCGATCGACGTGGCGCGTTTCGCCACGAAGGTCAGATCGACCAGCGACACGTTGATCGTCGGCACACGCACCGCGAAGCCGTCGAGCTTGCCCTTCAACTCCGGCAGCACGAGACCCACGGCCGCGGCCGCACCGGTCTTGGTCGGAATCATCGACATCGTCGCCGAACGCGCGCGCCGCAAGTCCGTGTGATAGACGTCCGTCAGCACCTGATCATTGGTGTATGCGTGGATGGTCGTCATGATGCCGTTCACGACGCCGATCTTGTCGTTGAGAACCTTGACGACCGGCGCGAGGCAGTTGGTCGTGCAGGAGGCGTTCGAGATCACGGTGTACGAAGCCTTGAGCACGTTGTGATTTACGCCGTACACGATGGTGGCGTCGATGTCGTCGCCACCCGGCGCCGAGATCACGACCTTCTTGGCGCCGCCCGCGAGGTGCAGACCCGCTTTCGCCTTGCTCGTGAAGAGCCCCGTGCACTCGAGCACGAACTCAGCGCCGAGCTGGCCCCATGGGAGCTTCGCGGGATCGCGTTCAGCGAGCACCTTGATGCGATCGCCGTTCACCACCATCGAATCGCCGTCGACCGCGACTTCGCCCGGAAACTTTCCGTGCGCGGTGTCATGGCGCGTGAGGTGCGCGTTGGTCTTCGCATCGCCCAGGTCGTTGAGCGCAACGATCTGGATTTCCTTCTGTCGCTTCCCTTCGTAGAGCGCGCGCAGCACATTGCGGCCGATGCGGCCGTAGCCATTGATCCCGACTTTGATCGCCATCTTTAGGTTCCTCTCGCAGCGACTAGTGCCAATATGACGCGGGTGATGTGGTCCGCGGTGATGCCAAACTTCTTGAATAGCTCCGGTGCCTTGCCCGACGCGCCGAATTCGTCGATGCCGATCACCGCGCCGCGCCGGCCCGCGTACGCGCGCCAGAGCCCCGTCACTCCCGCCTCGACGACGAGACGGCGCTCGACGGCGGCAGGCAGCACGCGTTCGCGATAAGCGGCGTCCTGGGCTTCAAACACTGCGGTGCTCGGGATCGATACGACCCGCACGCGCCGGCCCTGGCTGTTGAGGGCGCTCGCAGCCTCTGCGGCGATGCCTACTTCCGAACCGGTCGCGATCACGATGCATTCGGGAACGCCGTCCACATCGATGAGCACATAGCCGCCACGGCGGATGTCTGCGATCTGCTGTGCGCTGCGCGCCTGCTGCGCAACGTTCTGCCGCGTGAGCGCAAGTGCCGTGGGCCCGTTGCTGCGCTCAATCGCAGCGAGCCAGGCCACAGTCGTTTCAACGGCATCGCAGGGACGCCACACTACCACGTTCGGGATGAGCCGCAGACTGGCGAGATGCTCGACCGGTTGATGCGTCGGTCCATCCTCACCGAGACCGATGGAATCGTGTGTGTACACGAGAATCGATCGCAGGCGCATGAGCGCCGCCATGCGCACGCCGCTGCGTGCGTAATCCGAAAACGTGAGGAAAGTGCCGCCATAGGGAATGAATCCGCCATGCAGCGCGAACCCGCTCATGATGGCCGTCATTGCGAACTCACGCACTCCGTAGTGCAGGTAGTTGCCGTCCGGGCTGTCGCTCGCGAGCACCCGCGAATCCTTGCGCCAGGTATTGTTCGACGGCGTGAGGTCCGCGGATCCGCCGATCAATTCGGGCAGCGTCGGACCGATCTCGTTGAGCACCACCTGCGAGGACACGCGCGTTGCGGTCGGCTGTGCGACCTTGGCCGCGTTCGCCACGGCTTCCAGGGCGCGCGCCTTGAAAGCCGGCGATGGGTCTCCCTGCATGCGGCGCTCGAACTCCTGCGCGAGCTCGGGATAATCGCGCCGATAGGCTGCGAACAGCTTGCGCCATTCGGATTCGCGCGCCGTGCCGGCGGCGCGCGCGTCCCAGGCAGCGCGAATGTCCGCGGGAATCTCGAAGGGCTCGTACGTCCAGCCCAGCTGCTTGCGCGCGGCCGCAACTTCGTCGACGCCAAGGGGTGAGCCGTGTGTCGCTTCCGTACCCTGCTTGTGCGGCGCGCCCCAGCCGATGATGGTCCTGCAGCAGATGAGGGATGGGCGCGAGGTTTCGGCGCGCGCCTCGGCAATCGCACGCGCAACGGCCGCACTGTCGTGGCCGTCGACATTGGCAATCACGTGCCAGCCGTAGGCCGCGAAGCGGGCCGGCGTATTGTCGGTGAACCAGCCCTGCACGTGACCGTCGATGGAAATGCCGTTGTCGTCATAGATGGCGATGAGCTTGCCGAGCTTTTGCATGCCGGCGAACGAAGACACTTCGTGCGAGATGCCTTCCATAAGGCAGCCGTCGCCCAGGAACACATAGGTGTGGTGATCGACCACGGCGAAGCCCGGACGATTGAACGTCGCCGCCAGCGCGCGTTCGGCGAGCGCCATGCCGACCGCATTCGCAAGACCCTGCCCCAGCGGACCGGTGGTGGTCTCGATCCCGATGTCGAGATCGTGTTCCGGATGTCCGGCGGTACGCGCGCCGAGTTGACGGAAATTCTTGAGCTCATCCATCGTGAGCTCGTAGCCTGTGAGGTGCAGCACTGCGTACAGCAGCATCGACGCGTGTCCGTTCGACAACACGAAGCGGTCGCGGTCCGGCCAACGCGGATGTGCGGGACTGTGCTTGAGAAAATCGCGCCACAGGACTTCCGCGATATCCGCCATGCCCATCGGTGCGCCGGGGTGACCCGAATTCGCGCGTTGAACCGCGTCCATGGCGAGCGCGCGGATGGCATTGGCGAGCTCTCTTCGGCTCGGCATTTCGTGGGGCCCCTTCAAAAGAAAGGCGCGAATTCTCCGACACTCCGCCCCCGGGAGCAACGAAGCTTTTCGTCCCGTCGTCTGCACCAGAAGCGTTCAGACTGAAGGAGCGCGGCGAATCGAGCTGGCGCGGCCGCAACAGCGCGAATTTCCGGGCGCCTGGCGCCGTCGGCCGCCCGCGCGACACAGCGTGATGGATGCGGCGCTTTGGCTGCCAAATTCAGTGCGCTTGTCACAAAACCGGCGGGAACACGCCTCTGTCTCGGATCGACGACGTGGCGCGCAAACACGCTCGGCATGATCGAGTTCAAACTTCGCGGGAAGGCCCTTTGATATTATGCCCGCTCACTTCTCGACGCCGGCCAAGCCCTAGAGCCGGGTCAAGAAATCTGCCAGATGGCATCCACTCCCAAGTGCGTGGCGGGCGAAGAAGTTCTATGCGGCTGCTGCAATTCACGGATCCGCATCTGTACGCCGACCGCCAGGGTCGATTGCGCGGCGTGGAGACTTTGGCCGCGCTCCACCAGGTGATCGAGCACGCGCAGGCCAATCATTGGCCGTGCGACGGCATTCTCGCGACCGGCGATCTCGTGCAGGACGACCCGGGCGGCTACGCAACCTTTCGCGAAGTGTTTGACAGCCTCGGCGTGCCGATCTACTGCATTCCCGGGAACCACGACGACCGGCCTGCCATGCGGGCGGCGCTGACGGCAGCGCCCTATCAGATGGGCGGCACCGTGCGCAACGGCGCCTGGCAGGTGGTGCTGCTCGACAGTTGCGTCGACGGTGACGCCGGCGGGCACCTGAGCGCGACCAGTCTCGAAGCGCTCGACCGGGCACTGACGGCGGCCCGCGATCTGCACGCGCTCGTTTGCCTCCACCACCAGCCGATCCCGATGGGCAGCCGCTGGCTCGATCAGGTGGGGCTGGCGAATGGACCGGATTTTCTCGCGACGCTCGACCGCCACCGCAACGTCCGCGGCGTGCTGTGGGGCCATGTGCACCAGGCCTACGATGGCGACCGCAAGGGCGTGCAGTTCATGTCGACGCCTTCCACCTGCGCACAGTTCCTGCCGGGAAGCGAGCATTTCGAGCTCGACCGCCGTCCGCCGGGATATCGCTGGCTCGAGCTCGGCGCTGATGGCACGATCAGCACCCGTGTGGTCTGGGTCTAAAATCCAACGTCTCCTCTTCGCCGCTCTAGCGGTCGCGGCTCTTGCGAGCTGCGCCAGCACGCACGGCAGCGAACGTCATTTCCTCTGGACGCTTGAGGGCAAACACAATCACGTTTACGTGATGGGCTCGTTCCATCTGCTGCGGCCGAGCGACTATCCGCTCGCCCCCGAATTCGAAGCCGCATACAAGGACGCCGAAGCGCTCTGCATGGAGATCGACTTCGACGATCTCGACGAAGGCGCGCTCGCGCTGAAGACGCTGTCGCTCGCGCGTATGCCGCCGGGCCAGACACTCACCGCGGCGCTCGGCACCGATTACCCGGCGGTGCACGACAAGGCGCAAGCGCTCGGCATCGACCTGAAGACGCTGGACGGCTTTCAGCCGTGGTTCGTGGCGATCACGGCTTCCGTCACCGAGCTCATGCGCCTCGGTTTCAATCCGAACGAGGGGGTGGAGCAGCATTTTCTGAAGCGCGCGCGCGCGGATCACAAGGACATCTGCGGATTTGAAACCGCGGAGGAGCAGTTGCGTCTCCTCTCGGGGATGAGCTCCGCCGAACAGACACAGCTACTCGTGCAATCGATCGATGAGCTCGCCGATGTGAACACGCAGATGAACCAGATGCTCGATGCCTGGAAGCACGGGCGTGAGCGGGTGCTGTGGAAAACCGCGTTCCGGCAGATGGAGCGCAATCCCGAGCTCTATCGCACGATGATGGTCGAACGTAACAAGCGCTTCGCGGGCGGCATCGAGAAGCTGCTCGGCGAACACCGCGACTACCTGGTGATCGTCGGCGCCGGTCATCTCATCGGCCACGACAGCGTGCTCAAGATCCTGCGCAAAGATGGCCATCGCGCGCGGCAGCTCTAGCGCTACGACTCGGTCATTTCGAATTCAAACTTGGACGCTCCGCAATCGGGGCACTGGTAGTCCTCGGGAACGTCCTCCCAGCGCGTGCCCGGCGCGACGCCGTGGGCGGGATCGCCTTGCGCTTCGTCGTAGATGTGCCCGCAGATAAGGCAGATCCAGGTCTTCAGCTCGCTCACCATTCGCATCCTCTCTCCGCATATTATCACCCCATGATGGGCCCGACAGAGCTGGGCCGCGAAGAGGTGGCCTCGCCAGAGGCAGACCCGCGCATCCGCACACCGGACTCGGCCGCTGCGATGCGCCCGTGCTTGACGAGCCTTGCCTCGATCCCGCCGATGGTGCGCTCGTGCGCGTGCGCAATGCTGCCGAGGGCTTGTCCGGCGTCGAAGGCCGCCAGCAAGCGCTGATCTTCTTCACCGGTCCATGGCTTGCCGACGTTGCCCGGCAAGGCGCGGGCGCGCGTCGTTTGCCGTCCAGCGTCTTCGAGTGCGCGCGTCGCTACGAAGAGTGCCCGCACGACTTCGGCCTGCTGATAGGGGCTCTCGGGAGGAAAGACCTCGCCGGTGGTCGGATGCACGCCGTTTGCGAGCGCCGAGAGAATTCCAAGGGCTTCCGTTGCTTCCATGTCGACTCCTTATGATCGATGCCCAGGTGTTCGATGCCGGCAGCATTGAACCTGCCGTCACGCCAAACGAGCAACGCGCAAATACGACCTCTTTGATGATAATGACTTGATGAAAATTACGCGCCCGAGAGCTCGCGCTTGTTGCACGCGCGGGTGCCGGGTACTGTAGCGCGCCCCGGTCAAGTCAAAATATGCGCGCATTCCTCTGGATTCTGCTGGTCACTGTCGTGACGCTTCTCGTCACGGCGCTCGTCGCGTATCCGGGCTATGAGCTTGCGCACCTGATCGATCCGACGTGGAAGTTTCACCGCATCGCGAGCCGCATCGCGCTGCTGATCGCACTTGCCGGCGTCATTCTGGTCGGCCGTCGATTTCATCTGGGCTCGCGTGCCGCGCTGGGATTCGCGCCGCCCATGGGCGCATATCTCGGCATGGTGCTGCGCTACTTCGTCGCGGGCGTCCTCATGATGCTGCCGATGCTCGCGCTCATGTTCGCGGCGCATCTGCGCCTGCCGCAGCCGGACGTAGTGATGAACGGCACTTTCTATCTGCAGCTTGTGTTCACGAGCATTATTGGGGCGCTCATCGTCGGACTCGTCGAAGAAACGTTCTTCCGCGGCTTTCTGCATAGTGCCATCGAGCGCGACCGCGGCGCGGTCACTGCCATTGTCGTGGTGTCTCTCTTCTTCGGCTTTCTGCATTTCATCGGCAAGG
>JBGPLJ010000002.1:0-36621 GCA_041486385.1 Steroidobacteraceae bacterium | reverse complement strand
CGTGTGGGCGCGGACCGATGAGGGCATCCGCGGCTTTCTCCTGGAAAAAGGCATGCAGGGTTTCTCCGCGCAGGAAATCAAACACAAGTTCTCGCTGCGAGCGTCGGTCACCTCATCACTCTTCTTCGACAACGTCACTGTTCCCGAGAGCAATGTGCTGCCGGGCGCCGTCGGACTGAAGGGCCCGCTCTCATGTCTCACGCAGGCCCGCTTCGGCATCGCCTGGGGAGTCATTGGCGCCGCCCAGGCGTGCCTCGGCCAGCTCATCGACTACACCAAGTCGCGGGTGCTGTTCGGCCGGCCGCTCGCTGATACGCAGACCATTCAATTGCGGCTCGCGGATCACGCGCGTCGCATAACCACGGCGCAATTGCTCGCGTTGCAGCTCGGGCGACTGAAGGACAAGGGCGAGATGACGCCGAGCCACGTATCGCTTGCGAAGTGGAACAACTGCCGCATGGCACTTGATATCGCGCGCGACTGCCGCGACATGCTCGGCGGCGCGGGCATCAGCGCAGAGTACGTGCCGATACGCCACATGCTGAATCTCGAGAGCGTCATAACCTACGAAGGCACGGAGACCGTGCATCAGCTCACCATTGGGCGCGAATTGACTGGAGTCAACGCGTTCTAGCAACGACCGTGAGCGTCATGATCCGATCGGTGACCGCAGACGACGCGGGTGCTATCTGCGACATCTACAATCATTACGTCGCAAATACGGTCGTCACTTTTGAAGAGACTCGCGTCACTATTGAGGACATGCGTCGGCGACTTGGCGACGTGCTGTCGTCCCATCCTTTTCTGGTCGCCGAGGCGAGCGGCAGCGTGCGCGGATTCGCCTACGCGTCTGCCTGGCGCGCACGCTCGGCGTATCGATTCGCCGTCGAGACGACAATCTATCTCGCGCCGGACTGCACGCGCCGTGGACTCGGCAGCGAGCTCTACGGCAATCTGATTTCGCAACTGCGGGCACGCAGACTCCACACAGCCATCGGAATCGTTGCGCTCCCAAACGACGGCAGTACGGCCCTGCACAAGCGTCTTGGGTACCTTCAGGTCGCAGAGCTCAAGCATGTCGGCTGGAAATTCGACCGCTGGATCGACGTTGGCTACTGGCAGCTGATGCTATGAGCGCGCCCCGCGTTCACGATCAAGCAAAGCGCGCTTGCGCGCAAGGCCCCAGCGATAACCCCCGAGGCTCCCGTCGCCGCGAATGACGCGGTGGCATGGAATGAAAACGGCGATGCGATTGGCGGCGCACGCGCTCGCCACGGCGCGGACGGCTCGCGGCCGTCCGATCTGCCGCGCGACTTCGCCATAAGAAGCGACGGCGCCGGCCGGAATACGCAGCAGCGCCTTCCACACTTTGAGCTGGAATTGAGTGCCCTGAATATCGAGCGGCAGGTCCGCAGCCGTCTGCGTGCCCTCGATGCGTTGCGCCAGCAGTCGCATCCACTCATCGAACGGCTGGCGCTGACTGTCGAGCATTGGCGTCAAGCCTGCACGCGGGTATTCACTCTTGAGCGCCGTGAGCAGTGAAGCCGCGGAATTTCCAAATTGAACGAAGCAAATGCCGCGGTCTGTTGCGCCGATCAGCACGCAGCCGAGCGCGGTCTCGGCGCTGCCGTAGGAGATTTGAATACCGGCGCCACCGCGGCGGTACTGCCCGGGCGTCATGCCGAGCCGCGTGTCGACACGCTCGTAGACGCGACTCGATGATCCGAATCCCGCCCTGTAGATCGCGTCTGTAACGCTCGACGCACCGCGCAGGCCACTCTTCAGCGTGCGCAAGCGCTCGGCTTCGATGAAGTCCTTCGGCGTCACTCCTACGACACGCTTGAAGCTGCGCTGGAAATGAAACGGGCTCATCGCAGCCATGGACGCGAGTGCCTTGAGCGTGTACTTGCGCGCAGGCTCCCTGGCAATGAGATCGCGGATTTTCAGAATACGTTCCGCAGCGCGGGCTATGGCGTCGGCCTTCGGGTATTGCGTTTTCATGGTGCGCATTTCAATCGAATCACATGCCAGGAACTATCTGATACTTGCGAAGTGTCGCGCGCCGATCACCGGCAGGAATCTCAGCAAGAAACGGATAGTGAGTTCGGCCATCAGCGTGACACTCTGTCTGCTGCATCCCTGTCCGCCGCAAACCATGCTCACGCTATACGACTATTTGCCATCTCAGAACGGCTACAAGATACGGCTCCTGCTTGCACAGCTCGAGCTGCCGTACGCCACCGAGATCATCAGCATCTTTGAAGGCGAAGGTCAACGGCCAGAGTACCTCGCCATCAATCCCTGGGGCGCAGTACCCGCCATTCGCCTGGAGGATGGCCGTGTGCTGTCTGAGTCGAATGCGATTCTCTATCACCTGGCGCAAGGCTCGCTGTTCCTGCCGGACGATCCGTTCCTGCGCGCCAAGGTCCTGCAATGGTTTTCATTCGAGGCGGACTATGTGCAGTCGAGCATGGGGTCACTGCGCTACTGGACGCTGACCGGTAAATTGAATCGCAGACCTCCCGAACTCGTTGAGTCGAAGCGCCAGGCGGCGCTCAGGGCTCTCGTTGTGCTCGACCGGGAATTCGAGCGGGCGAACTTCATCGTGGGACAGCGTTACAGCGTTGCCGACATTTCCCTATTTGCATACTCACATGTCGCGCGCGACGCCGGGCTGCCGCTCGATGACTTTCCCAACGTGCTCCGCTGGATTGAACGCGTGCGCGCTCAGCCCGGATTCCTCTCCGTCGTGCATCCCTATTCGATTGACCAGAATTCCTTCCGTGAGCTGCCGTGACAGTCGCATTAACAGATTGTCGCGAGACACAAACACTGCGCCTGCTTGATTGAAAGAATTTCAGGCTCTTCTTCGCGCGTGAAACGGCGAATCGCATACAACTCATTGTTTCATTGCATGTCGGTGTCTACTGGCACGCACGTTGCTCTCTATTCCCGTGGGGAGTCATTTCCAAGCGGAGCGCGAATCTCCGCCAAACCGAAGGAGCACTTTATGAATCGCAAGATCCAACTCATGTTTGCCGTGGGCGCGCTGTCCATCGCGGGCGCATCAATGGCGAATCTGGCCGTGGCCGACGAACCCGTGCAGTCAGTAGCCGCGTCGACGGCTAAGTTCTCCGCGCTCGACGCAGACAAGGACGGCAGAATCTCACCGGCGGAAGCGTCCGCCGATCCGAAAATTGCCGATCAATTCGTCGCGGCAGATGCCAACAAGGACGGCTACCTCGACCCGGCGGAGTTCCAGGCGATTTCGAAGTCCTGATCGATCCCGCATCGAGCGGCTCGATGATGTTGATTGTCCTGCGCCGCGCGAGCCTTCACCCTCGCGCGGCGCAAGACGTCCAGCGCGTCGGCGCGGGCCGCGTCCAGTCGTAGCCCGCAGCCGCACGCATCACTGAAACCTCTCCGCTCGATACTCTTGGCGCTGCAGTCTCAGCCTCAAGCCGCGCCTCCACATTCCAAGAAGCGAGCAATAAGGCGAGCGCGATCCAGCTGACCGCGCGGTCGCGCGCGTGGATTGCGTCGACTTCGATCGATCCGCCGCGCGCGAGTGGGGCCGCGGCCAGGCCTCGCACGGCCAGACTATTCCCGACCAATCCTCGGACCGTAATCGGCACACGGGTTCCTCCGGTGACGTTCATGACCTTCTCCTCATTGCCCTGCTAGGAAGCCTTGCCACGAGAAGCATTGAGCACCGCCATGCGGACCAAGACGTGCCTTGATCGTGCAACGTCACGTATCAATTGTGGCGAATCGTGGCGGACGCAGACGCCACCGCCCCGAAGGCTGTACGCTATGTGACATGAAGCGACTGATCGCTATCGTTGAAGACGAACCCGCGATGCGGGAGAACTACGCTGCCGCCTTCGAACGCAACGGCTACGTCGTGCGGACATTCGGCAACCGGCGTATGGCTCTTGCGTCGTTTCAGACGCGGTTGCCGGATCTCGCAATCATCGACATCTCGCTCGAGGACGAGATCGAAGGCGGCTTCGAGCTCTGCCGCGAGCTGCGCGGCCTCTCGGCCGAATTGCCGATCATCTTTCTCACAGCGCGCGACAGTGAGCTCGATGCCGTTTCGGGACTGCGTCTCGGCGCGGACGACTATCTGACGAAGGACATCAGCCTCGCACATCTCATCGCGCGAGTTGCCGCGCTTTTTCGGCGGATCGAGGCACTCGCCAAACCGGCCAGCGCGGCGCAGATTCTGCAAAGAGGCGCGCTCACGATCGATACCGAGCGCATGCACGTCGCCTGGAATGGCAGTGTCGTGCCGCTATCGCTGACCGAGTTCTGGATCGTGCATGCGCTTGTCCATCATCCCGGCCATGTCAAGAATCGTCAGCAGTTGATGGACGCGGCCAACGTCGTGCTCGACGACAACACGATCACGTCGCACATCAAGCGAGTCCGGCGCAAGTTTCAGGAGGTGGAGGCGTCCTTCGACGCGATCCAGACGGTTTACGGTATGGGGTATCGCTGGGTGGAGTGAATGGGTCTCCGCCTGCAGCTGCTGTTGTTGAGTCTCCTGACGCTGGCCTTGCCTTGGGCGGGCTGCCAGTACGCGCGGGAAATGGAAAACGTACTGCGCGATGGGCAGCAGCAGGCGCTGCTCGCCACGGCCGCGACTGTTGCCAGCGCTGTTGCGGCGCGCCCCGAGCTCGTCTACCGAAACGCCGCTCTGCGCACGCGCTTTGATGCGTCGAGCGGTGACGTCTACGCCTACACGCTCGGCACGCGACCACTGCTCGACGGATTCGATGACGATTGGAATCTACCGGATTCCGTTGCTGGCATGCGTACCGATGGCCGTGGGTTGGCCGTTCGCTACCTCGCGGCGACCGACGACGCCTACCTTTACCTCTTTCTCAGGGTCGACGATCGCACCGTCATCTTCGAGGATCCGGGGACCGGCGCGCGTCCGACCGAAGGCAGTAACGATCACGTGTGGCTTGCGTTTACCACGCCCGACGGTGCAGTCGATCGCCTGGTCATTTCCACCAGCGCGCCTGGACTGCAGAGTGCGCGGCGCGCGGAGCACGACGAATTCGGGCGCCGCCGTGACGTTGCCGAGCCGCGCGTGCAGGCGTTCTGGCGCACCAATACTCTGGGCTATCAGGTCGAAGCGCGACTGCCGCTCGCGATGGTGGGTGTCAATCTTGGGTTTGAGGTCGTCGACGTCGACGAACGCGGCAGTGTCAATTCGCGCCTCGGCACATTGCAGTCTCCGCAACTGACTCCCACCGGCCGTGTGTTTTTCGAATCGCCGGCGCTCATCGAGATGCTCAAGCAGTTTGAACAGACGGGCGTGCGACTCGCCGTTGTCGATGCCAACGGCTGGCAAATGGCGAGCGTCGGCGCGCTCGGCACGGCCACCGAATCGCTCGATCAGGGCTCGCCGGTCGTCAGTCTGCTGTATCGGCGCATGCTTGAGAGCGAGACGGAACCTCTGCCCCGCCGCATCACCGTGCCGGGGCGATTTGCCGGCAGGCACGTTGAACAGGCTCTCATCGGCAAGCCGGACGCGGCATGGTTTCGCGTCGGCAACTCCGGGCGTGTAGTACTCGCTGCGGCGGCGCCGATCGGCGGACGCGACGGCCCGCTCGGGGCGGTCGTTCTTGAGCAGACCGGCGAGCGACTGCTGACCTTGCGTGACAACGCGCTTGTGCGGCTACTCAATCTCACGCTTATTGCGACGGCGCTCGCGGTCGCGGGCACATTGGGATTTGCCGGGTGGCTATCGCTGCGTGTCGTGCGCATCCGTCGAGCCGCCGAAACAGCGTTGAGCCCCGATGGGAGCCTCAACGTGGTCTTTCCCGGCACGCGGGCCCGCGATGAACTCGGCGATCTGGCACGCAGTTTCGCCACGCTCCTGGCCCGTCTCAATGAGTACACAACCTATCTGCGTACGCTCGCGGGCAAGCTCTCCCACGAACTGCGCACACCGCTCGCGATCGTGCAGTCATCGATCGAGAATCTGGAAAGCGAACGCCTGGCGGCGAGTGCCGCCCAGTATCTGCAGCGTGCCCGGGAAGGCAGTGCGCGGCTGCAATCGATTCTCACCGCAATGAGCGCAGCCACACGCACCGAGGAAGCGATCCAGCATGCCGAGCGGCACGTTTTTGATCTTACCGCGCTGCTTGCTTCCATGACCGGCGCTTACCAAGCCGCTTTTCCGACGCGCCGTTTTCGCGCAACGCTGCCGGCGGGACCTTGTGAAATGAATGGCGCACCGGATCTCATCGCGCAGCTCCTCGATAAATTGATCGACAACGCGGTCGATTTCAGTCCGGAGGGCGGACTCATTGAAATTGCGCTCACCTGCGATGAGCGCGCGCTGCAACTGTCGGTCGCGAACGACGGGCCGTCGTTGCCACCACACGCGAGCGAGCGTCTGTTCGAGTCCATGTTCCAGTACCGCCAGGGGAGTGATAGCAAGCCGCACTTCGGCCTCGGTCTGTATATCGTTCGGCTCATCACGGAATTTCATTCGGGGCGTGTCAGTGCCGAGAATCGGGTCGATCCGAATGGCGCGGTGTTTCGCGTCATATTGCCACGCTGAAGCGTCGACAATCTTTACAAACCAGCGCGACTCGCATCGATTGCGAATCTCCTGGCACTGGCTAAGCCGCTGAATTGCGTGGGCACCGATGCTACTGGCACATGCCTTGCTTTCTTCTAAAGGAACCGAGCGGGAGTACGGAGCCAACTGTGCCGAAGCCGGTGCGGAGATAACTCGGAAAAGCGGGCTTAGGTTCGCGAGGGGATGACTCGAACAACGACGGTCAGCAACGGATCGTCGGAAAAGATTCGGGCAAAACGATTCGATGGATCTGCTGAGGGAAGCCCCGCCAAGCGCGGGGCTTTTTCTTTTTCCGCGCCAACGGCTAGAGCTGCAGGAACTTGAGAATTCCGCGCGCGGCTTCGCGGCCCTCGAATACCGCCGTGACCACCAGATCGGACCCACGCACCATATCGCCGCCCGCGAAGACCTTTGCATTGGTCGTCTGAAAGGGGCGCTCACGTCCGGCCGTCACGCGCACCCGGCCGTTCGGGTGCAGGCGAATGTCGTGCGCACCGAGCCACTCCGGGGGGTTGGGCTGGAAGCCGAACGCAACGATTATTGCCTCAGCAGCCAGCAGCTCTTCCGATCCAGGAATCGGCTCTGGAATGCGACGGCCGCGCGCATCTGGCGGGCCCAGCCGAGTCTCTATGAGCTTCACGCCCTCGACTTTGTCGAAGCCGACAATCTCGATGGGCTGGCGGTTGAATAGAAATTCGACGCCCTCTTCTTTGCTGTTCTTGAAGTCGCGGCGTGAGCCCGGCATGTTGCCCTCATCGCGCCGATAGGTGCAGATGACGGACGCCGCACCCTGCCGGATCGCCGTACGATTGCAGTCCATGCCGGTATCGCCGCCGCCGAGTACGACCACGCGCTTGCCCGCCATGTCGATGAAATCCTCCGGACGCTGCTCGAGGCCCAGTTCGCGATTGATATTGGCGATGAGGTACGGCAATGCTTCGTACACGCCCGGCAGGTCTTCGCCCGGAAATCCGCCCTTCACGTATCCGTAGGTGCCCATACCCAGAAATACGGCGTCGTACTCCGCTACCAATTGTTCGAATGCGACATCGCGTCCGATTTCCAGGTTGAGTTTGAATACCACGCCCATTTCTTCCAGCAGCGCGCGACGCGTTTCAACCACTTCTTTTTCAAGCTTGAAGGGCGGAATGCCGAACGTGAGGAGTCCGCCGACACGGGCGTAACGATCGAACACCACCGGCGTTACGCCGTTGCGTACAAGAATATCGGCGCAGCCAAGCCCCGCGGGCCCTGCGCCAACGATCGCTACGCGTTTGCCTGTGGCGCGTACGTTCGACATGTCGGGCCGCCAGCCCTGCTTCAGCGCCTCGTCCGTGATGTACTTTTCGATCGAGCCGATCGAGACCGCGCCGATGCCGTCGTTCAACGTGCAGGCGCCTTCACACAAGCGATCCTGCGGACAGATCCGGCCGCAGACTTCCGGCAGCGAGTTGGTGCGATGTGAAAGCTCCGCTGCTTCGAAGAGATTTCCCTCCTCGATGAGTTTCAGCCAGTTTGGAATGTAGTTGTGAACCGGACATTTCCACTCGCAGAACGGATTGCCGCAGGAAATGCAGCGCCCGGCTTGCTGCGAGGCGCTCCCCGCATCGTAGGGCGCGTAGATTTCTCTAAAGCTTTGCACGCGCTCCTCGACTGCAAGCTTCTCCGGGTCGCGACGCGGAATTTCGAGGAATTGGAAGTGTTTGTCGGCCATGGCGATCAGGCCGCCCGCCGCAGATTTTCGACCAGCGAGTGCAGCGCCGCGGCCTTCGGCTTTACCACCCAGAACTTGCCGAGGAAGCTGCGAAAATCATTCAGCAGTTCATCCGCCCAGCGGCTCCCGGTTTCACGCACATGATTCTCCATCAGCGTACGCAGGTGATAGAGATGCGCCGGCATGCCTTCAGGCGTAATGCGATGAATGTCGATCAGCTCGTGGTTGTAGCGATCGACAAAGTCGCGATCGAGGTCGAGCACGTACGCAAAGCCACCTGTGAAACCGGCGCCAAAATTGAGCCCGGTGCGCCCGAGTACGCAGATGACACCGCCCGTCATGTACTCGCAACAGTGATCGCCGGCACCTTCGATGACAGCGATCGCGCCCGAGTTGCGCACCGCGAATCGTTCACCCGCCTGGCCGTTTGCATAGAGTTCGCCACCCGTCGCTCCATAGAGGCAGGTATTGCCCATGATCACGGTATCCTTGGCGACGAACGTCGAACCGCGTGGCGGCGCGAGCACAATGCGCCCCGCGGCCATGCCCTTGCCCACGTAATCGTTCGCATCACCTTCCAGATATAGGTTGAGACCACCGGCGTTCCACACGCCGAAACTCTGGCCGGCTGAGCCCTTGAGCCGAACGTTGATCGGCGCAGCGGCCATTCCGTAGTTGCCCCAGCGTTTGGCGATCTCGCCCGAGATACGCGCGCCGATGGAACGGTGATGATTACGCACGTCGTAGCGAAACTCACCGCCCGTCTTGCCATCGATCGCCGCCCTGAGATCGCTCACCATGCGTTCCGCGAGTTCGCCCTTGTCGAATGGCGCATTGCGAGGATCGAGGCAGAACTGCGGCCGATCTTCCGCGAGCCCTGCCGTCGAGAGAATCGGCGAAAGATCGAGCCGGCGCTGACGGTCCGTCTGGCCCTCGAGAATCGTGAGGTATTCGGTGCGACCGATCAGATCCGCTAGCTTGCGTACACCGAGAGCCGCCATGATTTCGCGGCACTCTTCAGCGACAAAGCGGAAATAATTCATCACCATTTCCGGCAATCCCACGAAGTACTTGCTGCGCAGGAGCGCATGCTGGGTTGCCACGCCGGTCGTGCAATTGTTCAGGTGGCAGATGCGCAGGTACTTGCAGCCGAGCGCGACCATGGGCGCCGTACCAAATCCAAAACTCTCCGCACCGATGATCGCCGCCTTGATGACATCGAGCCCCGTCTTCAGTCCGCCGTCGGTCTGCAGGCGCACGCGATGTCGCAGGTCATTCAAGCGCAGCGTCTGGTGAGTTTCGGCGAGACCGAGTTCCCAGGGCGTGCCTGCGTACTTGATCGACGATAGAGGACTCGCGCCGGTGCCGCCGTCGTAGCCAGAGATCGTGATGAGATCCGCATACGCCTTGGTGACACCTGCAGCCACGGTGCCAACACCGGGCTCAGCGACTAGTTTTACCGATACCAGCGCCGCGGGATTGACCTGCTTGAGATCAAAGATGAGTTGTGCGAGATCCTCGATCGAATAGATGTCGTGATGCGGGGGTGGCGATATCAATCCGACCCCCGGTCGCGCGAAGCGCAGCCGTGCAATCATTTCATTGACCTTGTGGCCGGGAAGTTGCCCACCCTCTCCGGGCTTAGCGCCCTGCGCAATCTTGATCTGAAGCACCTCTGCATTGATGAGGTATTCCGGCGTCACGCCGAATCGTCCCGAGGCGACCTGCTTGATCTTGGAGTTCTTTTCAGTGTGGTACCGCGCCGGATCCTCGCCGCCTTCGCCAGAATTCGATCGGCCGCCGAGACGATTCATCGCGATTGCGAGTGCCTCGTGCGCCTCCGGAGACAACGCGCCGAGCGACATGCCGGCGCCATCGAAGCGCTTGAAAATCTCGGCCGCCGGTTCGACCTCCGCGATACTGATCGGCTTGCGATCCTTGCTGAGCGCGAACAGATCGCGCAAACACGCGACCGGACGCTCATTGACGAGCGCTGCAAACTGCCGGTAGAGCGCTGCGTCCCCACTGATGACTGCCGCCTGCAGCGTCGCCACGACGTCTGGGTTATACGCGTGGTACTCGCCGTCGTGAACGTACTTGAAGAGTCCGCCGTGCTCGATCGAGTCGCCCGCACTCCACGCGCGCGCCGCGAGATATTTCACGTCACTTTCCAGGTCCTCGAAATTCGCGCCCTGGATGCGACTCGTAGTTCCGGGGAAGCATAGATCGACGACGTCATCGCCGAGGCCCACGATTTCAAACAACTGGGCGCTCCGATAACTTGCAATAGTCGCGATGCCCATCTTCGACATGACCTTGAACAAACCCTTGCGAATGCCGCGGCGGTAACTGCGACCGAGCTCAAGCCGCATGTCGGCGTCCATTTTGACGCGGCCCTTCTTCATCATGTCGAAGAGCGTCTGATACGCCATGTATGGATACACGGCCGTCGCGCCATAGCCGATCAGGCAGGCAAAGTGATGCGGATCGCGCGCCGTTCCGGTTTCGACCAGCATGTTGCACTTTGACCTGAGCCCCGCTCGCACCAGGCGATGGTGCACGGCTCCGGTCACGAGGAGTGCATGCATCGGAATCTTGCCTGGCAGCAGGTAGCGATCGGAAATCAGCAGCACCAGCCGCCCCGCTCGCACGGCCTGCTCGGCCTGGTCGCAGATTCGTAAGATCGCGGTGCGCAGCCCTTCCGTGGGTTCGTACTGCAGATCGAGAAATTCGTGGGTGATGCCGAGGTCCTTCATTCCCAGGATCTGGCGGAGCTTGCGCTGGGAGAGGATGGGCGAGTTCATCACGATCTGCTTCGCGTGCTCGGCGGACGGCACGAATATGTTGCACTCGGGCCCGATCTGCGTTTGCAGCGACATGACGATCGACTCACGCAATGGGTCAATCGGCGGATTCGTGACCTGGGCGAATTGCTGACGAAAATAATCGTAGAGCGATCGCACCTTGACCGACAGCACCGGCATCGGTGTGTCATCGCCCATCGAGCCGACAGCCTCGCTCTCGTCCTCCGCCAGCACCCGAATGATTTCGTCGCGCTCTTCCGCCGTGATGTTGAACATCTTCTGGTATAGCGCGAGTGTCTCGCGATCGAAGGGCTCGGCCGCGAGCCGTCGGTCGATGAGGTCCGTTTCGAGATACCGCACGCCCTTCTTGAGCCAGGCCTTGTAGGGATGGCGGCTCTTCAGAATGTCGTCTATCTGCTTCGTCTCATGCAGCTGTCCTGTCTGCAGATCGAGCGCCAGCATTTCGCCGGGACCAAGGCGGCCCTTGCGCACGACGTCCTCCGGTGCGTAATCCCAGACTCCGGTTTCCGAAGCGACCGTGAGATGCCGATTGCGCGTAATGACGTAGCGCGCTGGACGCAGGCCATTTCGATCAAGCGTGCAGATCGCATAGCGACCGTCGGTCAGCACGATGCCCGCGGGGCCGTCCCATGGCTCCATGTGAGTTGCGTAATACTCGTAAAACGCGCGCAGATCGGGGTCGATGGTATCGACCGTCTGCCAGGCAGGCGGTATCAGCAGGCGCATCGCATGCATTGGATCGAGACCGCCGGCGAGCAGCACTTCGAGCAT
Source organism: Steroidobacteraceae bacterium (assembly GCA_041486385.1). Lineage (GTDB taxonomy): Bacteria > Pseudomonadota > Gammaproteobacteria > Steroidobacterales > Steroidobacteraceae > JBGPLJ01. The sequence goes on along the minus strand of JBGPLJ010000002.1, from coordinate 24,710 downwards.
GTTGTCGAGCGTCTGCGAATCGGACCCCGTCATCGATACGAGTGGCAGGATATCCGTCATGTCCGGCAGGAGCGGCGATCGAAAGAGCGGGCCGCGCGCGAGCGCCCAATTGCGATTGCCCTGCACCGTGTTGATCTCGCCGTTGTGTGCGAGGAACCGGAACGGGTGTGCGAGTCTCCATTGCGGCAGCGTGTTGGTCGAGAAGCGCTGATGAAATACGGCTACGGAGCTCTCGAGCCGCGGATCCTTCAAATCCGGGTAGAACTCCGTGAGATGTTGCGGCATCACCATGCCTTTGAAGACGATGGTGCTTGCCGAGAGGCTCGCGACGTAGAAGACCTTGTCCGCTTCGAGTGCCTTCTCGGCGCGCCGGCGCGCCAGGAAAAGCTTGCGATTGAATGTCGCCTCGTCGATTTCTGGCGGAGAATTCACGAACAATTGCTGGATGCGTGGCAGCGTTTTCAGTGCCTCGTCGCCGCAGGCGCTCGCGCCGATTGGCAACTCGCGCCAGCCTGCAACGGCCAGTCCCTCTTTGCGGATCTGTGCTTCGAGCGCTGCGCGCGCGCGTTGTGCCTGCTCGTCGAAGCGGCTCAAGAAGACATTGCCCGCTGCGAAATTCGCGGCAAGCTCCAAACCAGCTTCCGCCGCAACGGCACGCAGGAAACCGGCCGGCTTCTTCAGCATGATGCCGCAGCCATCGCCGGTCTTGCCATCAGCGGCGACTGCACCGCGATGCGTCAGCCGATTGAGCGACTGGATTGCCGTCGCCACCAGCCAGTGGCTCGCGGCGTCATCGAGACTCGCAAGCAGTCCAAAGCCGCAGCTGTCCTTTTCGTAGCTCTCGCGATACAGACCGCGACGCTCGGAACAAGGGCCAGAAGCAGAACCGGTTGCTGTGTCGGACATGTCGGCATCCCCAGTACGTCGCACGCAACCGATGCGGCGCCACGACCACGGCGTCGCTCATTCGACTTTGTGCTGATTCGAATTCGTCGCGCGAAAGGTCAGGTCTTCGCTGGCGTTTTGCGCTGCAGGGGCTTATCGACCGTAAAAAATCGGGCCCAACATGTTGGTCCGCATAATACCGGCTGGAATTGGACCGTCAATGCTGCAGCGCATTTCAGAGGGTGCGGCGCAGCAGAATACCTGGTTGCTCGGCTTCGCACGATTGTCAGACGAGCCCGGGCCGAGCGCTTAAGCCAACGTTAGCAATGTATGCGAAACACTGGCAGCGACCTCGTTATGATCATGTCGATGAGCATGAACAAGGCTGCAGCGTCCGACAGAAATCCCCAGGCCGACATGATGGCGGATGAGTCCATGGTTCGGACCCTCGCCACGCAGGCTGCCGCCATCTGGCCGCAGGAGGAACCGTTGTTCTCGCGCTATCGGCTACCCGAGAGCGCGCGAATTCTGGACGTTGGCTGCGGCACAGGCGAGGTGAGCGCGCGCGTAGCGCGCTTTTACGCATCTGCGACCGTAACAGGTATTGATGTCCTGGAGGGACCGCTAGCAATTGCCCGGACCCGTTATCCAGACGTCGCAGCTCGCCTCAACTTTGAATCGGGCGATGCATTTCATCTGCATTTCGCCGACGCCACTTTCGATCTCACAGTTTGCCGGCACGTGTTGCAGGCGGTGCCTGACGCTGAACGCGTGCTCGCGGAATTGAAACGCGTGACCAAACCAGGCGGATGGATGCACATCCTGTCCGAGGACTACGGCATGCTGCACATGATGTCCGGGCCGCTCGATCCGGATCGATTCTGGCAGCTGGGGCCCGTACAATTTGCGGAAAAGACCGGCACCGACGCGCGCTTCGGGCGCAAGACCTGGTCGGCAATGCGCACCCTCGATTTGCAGGACTTGCGCGTGGACTATGCGATTGTCGACACACTTCGTGTCGATCGCGCGACGTTTGCCGGCATCATCGGCGCGTGGCGCGACGGCTACGCAGACGCGCTTGCCTCACAGGCGGGCTTGAGCTCCGCGTTGATTCGGCAACACTTCAACGAAATCATCGCGAGCATCGAAAATCCGGATCACTACGCAGTTTGGTTCGTCCCAATTATCAGTGGACGCATCGGCGCGACAGTCACCGCAAGGTGAATGCAAGCTACCCGCGCACCCAGGCGTCTTGCGCCAGCAGCGTCGTGCGCTGGTCGAAGCTATGGATCAACTAAGATTGATCGGCCGCCTCTCGGTTTCATCCGGATCGCTTGTCGCTGGAGGATCCGCTGGCCGGTTCAGCTGGGCGTCCCTGGGGCGCCGGGTAGCTGCCAATCACGACACGAAAGCTGCGCCCGCCCCGGGACTGCGGCTGGTGGTATTTGACCGCCAATCGCGCAACCTCGCGGCCTAACTCTTCGGCGAACGCATTCTTGTCCTGCTGGGTCGCCAATCTCACATCGACCTGCAGCGAGAAGGTCGGCAGCAGATTGTCACTGCTCTCAGCACTTGCGTGTGCGGTAGCTACCTCGCTCAGCATCTGCGAGGCGAGCGCGAGCAAATAGTGACTCGAGAATCGATCCCGGATCCTTTGCGGATGCAGCTTCTCGTCACTCATCGAATCGGGCGCAACGACGATCGAATCGGCCGTCCGCCGCATCACGCGTTCGATGCACCCGCGCCGCCGCTGCTCGCTCTGGATCTCCACGAAGCCGTGTTTTTCGAGTTCGCGCATGTGATATCCAATGCGTTGCCGCGGCAGCCCCAAAACACGTGCTACAGCAGTGGCTGATCGAGGCGTGTCAAGTTGCTGCAGGATTCTCCGTCGCACTGGATCTGCTAGCAGGCCGACGGCCTGCGGATCGTCTATCAAGCGGAACGGATCGGTCACGGCTCGCCTCGATAAGCTGGAAGCTATTGAAGTTATGAAAGAAATCAGCTAATAGACAATATTAACTGTCAAGACACATTGTAATGTCTATTGATGGCCAAAAGCGACCTTTGGCTATCCGATGATTCGGACGAGCAAAAGCCGAAGTGTCAGAACTCTCGGGCGACAGGGGAGCCTAGCGGCAAGGCCAAGGGAGGTGGGCTGCAGGCTCGAGGCCTGCAGCCCGGCACACGCAATTCATGCCCGAATTGCGCATGGTTGACCGCGGCCAGCCTGCCTGAAGGTTGATCTGTCGAGGTGGATGTCTGGCTATTCGGCTACCCGAAGTGGCATCCCCGGCAGGTCGACCAGCTGCCGTCCCTAGCAGTTCCCTGGCCATCCGCAGCTAACGCTTGAGGCTTGGACGTTGGACCTCACATTCGGCCCTGGGGCGAGCAGTTCGTGGCATGCCAACATCCAAAACCCACGGTTTGATCCTGAGGACGAGACTCCGGAAAGTCCCTACAATCCCATTAAATACATGTGAAAGAGTTGTTAAGTGCCGCTCATGGCCGATCGCTTCGACTCCTCTGCCGTCTACCGATTTGGTGACTTCGTACTGGAGCCCGCGCAACAGCGATTGACGGTTGGAGATCGGCAACCGGTTGCGTTGACGCCGAAGGCCTTCCACACACTGCTGTGTCTTGTGGCACGCAGTGGCAACCTCGTCACGAAACAGGAATTGCTTGCGAGTGTATGGCCCAACGTTATCGTTGAAGAGGCGATCCTTGCGCGCAATGTCGCAGACCTGCGGCGAGCCCTTGGCGACGATTCTTCAACTCCTCGCTACATCGAGACGCTGCCCAAGCGCGGCTATCGATTCATCGCCCAGGTCAATATCGTAGCGACTGCCTCAGTCCTTGCCGACGGTCCTGCCACAGCAAGCAGCAGCAAGACTGTCGACACCTTGCAGCTTGTCGCAGAAAGCCCGGTGCGTCGCGCGGACGACACTCTGCTGGAAGCGCCGGAATTGAAGTCGCGCGGTAACCGCGGAGCGCTGAGGGTCTTCTGGGTGCTTGTCGTACTTTGCGTTGCCGGCGCGATTGCGTGGGTCTTGTCGGCCTGATCAGTCGTGCACGACCGTCGCTCAGTCGGTCACGTCAGGCTCGATGAAACACCAGCCGATTTCTGGAAACTCCGCATGCAGGCGAAGTTCCAGCGCATTGATGCAGGCGACGGCCTCCTCGATCGGCATCGCGGCGCGCATGCGAATCTTGGCGGCCAGCATGATTTTCGGGCCAACCTGCAGCGTGATGGCATTCAACAACGCTTCGATCTTCCGATCCTCCCTGATGATCTGCTCGATGCCGAGGCGAATGTCCTCCTCGGCTGATCGACCAATGAGGAGCGCCCGGATGCGCAGCGCCATCCAGAATGCGACGACGATAAGCACCGCGCCGATCACCATCGAGCCGATGGCATCAAACACCGGATTGCCCGTAAGCACAGCAAGCAGCACGAATATGAACGCGAGACCGAGCCCGACGAGCGCCGCGCAGTCCTCGCCGAGAACGACGACGAGTTCGGCATTGCGTGTCGTATTGAGCCAACTCATGAGCGAGCGGCCACGCGTGAGCTTGCGGATCTCGCGCAGGGCGCCGAACAGGCTGAATGTTTCTAGCACCATCGAGACGCCGAGCACCGCGAGCGCAATCCATGCGGCGCTTAGCGGCTCGGGCTCCGCGAGTTTGTGCCAGCCTTCGTAAATCGATACCAGGCCGCCGACGCTGAAGAGCAGAAGCGCAACAATGAAGCTCCAGAAATAGGAGCTCTTGCCGTAGCCGAGCGGGTGTTCGGCGTCAGGCGAACGTTGCGACTGACGCAATCCAACGTACAGCAGCACTTGGTTGCCACAATCGGCGAACGAGTGGATCGCCTCGGCAAGCATGCTTCCTGAGTGCGTGTAGATCGCAGCCCAGCTCTTGGCAAGCGCTATGCCGAAATTCGCGAGGAACGCGTACAGGATGGCGCGCGTCGATGAGCCGTGATCATCAAACGACATCACTTACCTCTTCTGCTCGAGCTCTTCGACGTTCCGTGGCCAGTCGCCTTTCAGCAAGCGTGACAGCGAGCGGTCCGCCAGAATCTTGCCATCGGTCTGGCAGCGTGGGCAGTAGTTGGTCTCATTGCTGGCATAGCGGATGCGTTGCACGGCTGCGCCGCATTCAGGACATGGCCTGCCAAACCTGCCGTGCACCGCCATGCCATCTCGAAAAGCGGTCACCCCTTCCGGAAACTTCCCCACCGCCAGGGCCCGCAATCTCTGTATCCACGCGGAAAGTGTCAATTGTGTGGCTTTGTAAAGCCCCACCATCTCAGCGTCCGTCAGGTGGCGCGTGAGTGTAACCGGCGAAAGACGCGCGGCGTGCAGGATCTCATCTGAATAGGCGTTGCCGATGCCACTCACCAGATGCGGGTCGGTGAGTGCGCGCTTTAGCGTGTGACTCTCGCTGCGCATTGCGCTAGCAAATTCAGCATGCGTCGCTGCCAGCGGATCGAGACCAGGTCGATGCAACGCGGCGAGCGTGTCCCTACCATGCAAGAAATGGAGGGACGCGCGGCGCTTCGTGCCCGCCTCCGTCAACGTGAGTGTCCCGACATCGAAATCGAACAGTGCCAGCGGCGCCTTGGCCGGGACCTTCCGCCCCGCGTCGAACCAGTGCAGACGGCCCGCAATCATGAGATGGATGACAAGGAAATAATCGGCTTCAAGCGCAAGCACCACGCGCTTGCCGAGATGAGTCACGCCACACACGAGGCGTGCGCCCGCATCCTCGATCCGTGGTTGAGCTGTGCGCAAGAGGAAGGGACTGTTGAGTCTCACGCGCTCAAGGCGAGCGCCGGCAAGGCGCTCCGAGAGCGCTTCGACGTAGAGCGTAATGTCCGGGAGTTCCGGCACTCGTGGTATGGATGCTTCGCAAGAGCCCGGTCGAATCTTACAGGCAAAAAAAAGCGCCGCGAGTGGGGGAAGCACAGTCGCGGCGCCTAGGAGTGAACCACTTGCAAGCCCAGGGGAGAGGCTCAAAAGCGGTTTTTCAAAACACCGAACCAAAATCGACTCGGGGGAGAGTCGGCCGCCCGCGATTCGGAGACGAGCGGCTGCAGGGGAGACTTATCTCGCCAGGGCGAAGGCGAACGGCACCTCTTCCATTTCGTGACCCATCACCTCTTTCGAATTGGGGTCAACGATCGGTTTGCCCTTGCGAAAACATCCGGTGTTGGCAGCCTTTTGCGCGAGCGCGACGCGCGCATCGATAGTCTCAAGGACGAACTGCCCGTCTGCCCGCCTCACGATCATCGTCGCGTGGCGCGGTTCGCGGGTACCTGCTGCGGCATCAAGTTCCGGCAGCAGCACGGCAATCACTTCTGAGTGCTTTACGTCCATTGGATTTGCCAGGGCTCCAACCATGGGCACTGCGTGTGCCCGCCTGTTACAAAGCAAGCTGCGTGCCAAGGCAACAATTCAATAATTATCAACTAGTTACCAGCCGATCAGATCTGATCAGCCAGTGACGCGAATTGTCAGTATTGGTCGTGTAGCTGACATGTGCGTCAGTTCCAGCGTGCCGCCGCGCGAGATGGTGCGACGCTTTTTCGACCGCGTTCTAGGGCAGTACGATGACGCAATCCTGCTTCGCGGTTTTCAACGCTGCGCAGATGGAGCGCGCGCGACTTTCAGTGACAACGGTGCTCCGCAACCGGAACAGCGTGTCCTTCCCGGACGTAACTTTGTCGAGCGTATAGCTGAGCCCTGCAAGTAAGCTGTGATGATTCTTGACTGCAGCCTGCCACTCGCTCCGCGCTCGCGTGGCGCTGCTGAACGCGCCCAGTTGCACGCGGTACCTGCCCGCGGGAGCGGCGGCAATCTGATTGCCCGGCTTGACCACAGGCTTGGAAGCGACGGCTGGTTTTGGCGCTACAACAGGTTTCGACGGCGCCGCGGATTTGCCCGGTGCCACGGCGATCGGGGGCGCAGCCTCGCTGGCGGACCCCTGGGGCGCGTCGACTGGAGCCTGCGCAAGATTCAGGTTCTCGACTCGAATTCGCGCCTCGTCGGCGCGCGCACCATCGGGGTGAAGTCCAAGAAATTGTTGGTAGCCAGCCGCTGTGTCAGTCGCAAGCGCCGCCTTCCAATCAGCCTCTTCCTTCAGATCCTCGATCCGTGCCTTGGCCTGCGACGTGAAGTCGCCGTCCGGGTAGCGCTGTAGAAATTGCTGGTACGCGTCCGCGCTGTCCGCCTTGCGGGCGGCTTCCCAATCTGCCTGACGACCGCCGCAGCCGGCGCTCACCAGGAGGATCGCAAGAGCAAGACCGGCACTGAACAACACGCGCGATGACCGTTTCACGACGTAATTTCCCTGCATGCAAATGGAAGAGCAAGCGATTCTACGCGTATCGCCGGCGCGCGTAAGACCGGGAACCCGGCGCACGCCGCTAGTGCCATAATCGCCAAAAGTGCAAGCGCCAATCATCCAAGAGGAAAGCCGATGACAGAGCTCAATAAGCGCCGACTGCGCGACCAGTTTTCCGGCACGCCGACGTTTGTTGCCGAGAACATGCGTATCGTCGGCAATTTGCACGGCAATGGGCCCGTCGTAGTGTGTGGACGCATCGAGGGCGACGGCGAAATCGCGGGCGGCGTGCAGCTCGCGGCTGGCGCGCGCTGGGAGGGGAACCTGCATGCGGAACATGCAATCGTTGCGGGCCAGATCGAAGGCAACGTATCGATCGACGAAAAGCTCGAAGTCGGATTCAGCGCGGTTATCAAGGGCAAGGTACGCGCCAAGTCGATCGCGATTGCCCGCGGCGCGGTAATCGAGGGCGAGATTCAAGTGACGGGCTCCACGCCCGCCGTCCACTTCGCGGAGAAGCGCACCGTCACCTAGGCCCTCAGTTGCAGTTAGGAAGACCGTTGATCCACTGCGACAGCAAGGCTACGCCAGCTACATCAACTTGATTGCTGGCGAGCGGCGGCATCTGGCCGGCCGTGCGCCGATTGACGCGGGCAACCAGCACCGAATTGGCAGCGCTTCCCGGAGCGATGATGCGGGCGCTCGCACCCAAACCCAGATCGCCCGCCTGTGGCGCGGCATTGCAAGCATTCGTTGCAGACAATGCGGTCGTGTAACGAAAATCGAGATTGACCGGCGTGGGTCCGCCCGGTCTGTGGCACTGCGAGCAATTGGTGTGCAGATACGCTCTGGCGCGCTCTGCAACCGTGCCGGACGTTCCAGCAGGATCCGGTAGTGCAGGCAGCGTCGCCGGGTCACTAAGGATGGCGGGCGTGAGCGTGTTGATCGCATTCAACGTCGCGATCTGATTCGCCGTACGGCCACTGCTCGGATACGTGAAATTGCGATTCACTTGCAGGGTTTCGAGGCCGAGACTGCGTCCCGCAGCGACGGTGTGGCACTGCAGACAATCCGACTCACTGGGATAGATCCAGGTTTGCGTACCCCAGGCCTTCGTGGCACCGGCTGGAACCAAAGTCGCATCGGATTGAGCGTCGTTCCACTCATAGCTATAGCCCGCCCAGGTGCCATCCGTATGGTGCATCAACAGGCGCGTCTCGACGAGGCTGGCGCCCAGATGAAAATTCTTCATCAGCACAGAGCCAGTCGGCGGATTCCAATCACTGTCAGCGCCAATCGCGATGTTCTGTCCGTTCGGCAATGCAACCCATCGATCCTTCGCGGCGCCGTCCGACCAAAAGGGCGCATTGACGGAAAACGGGATCAGCCCTGACGCCGGTCGAGTCGGATCGCTCGAGTCAACACAACCAGTGGCTGCGAGGCTGGTGGGTATGATTCCCCCACCGGCGCCGGGCTGAAAGACAACGCGATACAAACCTCCGGCATAGTTCAATACGAAGAGTTCGCCGTCGTTCGACTGGGCAAACGATGAAACATTGAAGCCGGCAGTGACCAGATCGGTGAGGACATACGCGCCGGTGTTGTCCGGCAGCAGCGTCCAAAGCCGACCCGACACGTAGTCGGCAAAGACATAGCGACCGCGCAATGGCGTGGTTTGCGGTCCGCGGTACACGTAGCCGCCGGTGATTGACTGACCGACCGAATGGTCGTACTCGGCAACGGGGTCTATGAGACCCGAGGTCGGACACCCGGCCTGGCTGCCGTAGCTGTGCCTGCCCTCGCGACAACGCCAGCCATAGTTACCGCCCTTCGCGACGAGGTCGACTTCCTCCCATGTGTCCTGGCCGACGTCACCGACCCACAGTTCACCAGTCTGTTTGTCGAAGCTCCAGCGCCACGGATTGCGCAAACCGTACGCGTAGATCTCCGGACAGTTCTGCGTGTTCGTACCTGGACCGCATGTCGCGGCGCCATTGAATGGATTGTCCGAGGGGATCGAGTAAGTGGTTGCGGCTTGCGCACCGACATCGATGCGAAGCATCTTCCCAAGCATCGTTTTCAGTGACTGGCCATTGCCGATCGGCCCGTTCTGCGTGTGCATGTCCCCGCCGCCGCCGCCATCACCAAATCCGATGTAGAGCAACCCATCGGGTCCGAAAACGATATTGCCGCCGTTGTGGTTGTCTTCCGGCTGATTGAGCGTCAGCAGCACGCGTTCCGACGCGGGATCGAGAGTCAGCCCGCCGTCCATCGTCAGGAACGACGAAATGCGCGACACGCGGCTGCCGGACGCGCCTGCTGTGTACGACAGGAATACTCGCCGATCGGCCGGAAAATCAGGATGAAATGCCATGCCGAGCAGACCCAGTTCGCCGCCCGACGCGACGTTCGCCCGAATGTCGATGAACGTGCTGGTGGTTGGTGCGGGACTGGTTGCATTCGGAAAGCGCAGCACACGCCCCGCCTGTTCAACCACAAACCAGCGCGTGCTGTCGCCCGGCGCCTGCAAGGCGAGAATCGGACTGGTAAAGGAGAGAGTCGGAAAGACACGGTCCAGACGCGCCGTGTCGGAGCTTGGCGCTGCGCCCGCCAGACAGGTTGTATTGCTGGGCCGCGCGTCCAGACCCACAACTGCGATCGCTCCCGTCGTCGCAGTGGCGACGGCTGAATCGGCGGAGATGTTCACCGGCACCGCATTGTCGAACGCGCGCACGGTGTAGCTGTAAGTCGTGCTCGCCGTTAATCCACTGTCGCTGTAGTTCGTCGCTGCGGTCGTCGCGATTTGCGTCCCACCGCGCAGGACCCGGTAACCGGAGAGACCGGAACCGCCACTATCGGTTGACGCCGCCCAGGTCAGATCGACCTGCGTCGGACCCGCCGCCGTTGCAACCAGATTCATGGGAATCGTAGGGGCTGTAGTGTCCGCAGTGACCGGAGGGGGCATGGCCGCACTACCACCACCACCGCAACCCTGCAGGACCGCGTTGAGCATTCCGCACGCCATCATCGCAACGCGAAATCGATTCGGCATTCGCATCGGCTCACCGCCTTATAATGCCTGCGCCCTTGGATCTCCATTAGTCCACAGCCGCGGCACAATGGGAACGAGCGCAACTGTCGGGATTCAGAGACAGGATTTGAAGAAACATGGACTTGTGTCCGCAAGTACTGCCGAGCGTGGCAGCCGGATCGAAACAATCAATCGCATGATGCAGCAGCCGCGCCTGATTCACCTCGTCGCCCATCGTGGCAACGCACGCGACTTTCCGGAAAACACGTTGCCAGCGTTGCGCTCGGCGATCGATCTCGGCGTGCGTTTTCTCGAGTTCGATGTGCAGCTGTCGACTGACGGCGTGCCGATGGTGATTCACGATCACGAACTTGTGCCGACGGCGGGCATTGCCGGCTGCGTGCACGATCTGACCGCCGCGGAACTCACGCAGATTTCCGTCGGGGAACCCGCGCGGTTCGGTGAGCGTTTCGCCGACGTGCACATCGCGACGCTCGCCGACACGGTGAAGCTCCTCGAGGCGCGTCCGCAACTCACGCTATTCGTCGAAGTAAAACGCGCGAGTCTGCATCGCTTCGGCCATGAGCAGGTCATGCACCGCGTGGGTGAAGTGCTGCGGCCTTATCGCGCACAGTGCGTCGTTATCTCCTTCGACCTGGCAGCAGTGCACCTCGCGCGCCGGACTGGCGCCTTCAAGATCGGCTGGGTTCTGCCGCAGTACGACGAACATGCGCGCCTCAAGTTCGAGGCCGTGAAACCGGAATTCCTCTTTTGTGACCACGAAAAGCTGCCGGGCGACAATTCGCGCCTATGGCGCGGCCCTTGGCGCTGGGCACTCTATGAGATTGAAACCCCGGAGCTGGCGCTGGCGCTCGCGGAACGCGGCGCCGATTTTGTCGAAACCATGGCTGTGCAACCGATGATCGAAGGATTTCGCGCGCTCACAAGGAACGGCTGATGCGGCAGTTCGACGTCGTCGTTGTCGGCGGCGGCATTCATGGTGTTGGCGTAGCCCAGGCAGCCGCCGCGGCCGGGCATACAGCGCTCTTGCTCGAAAAGACCGCGCTCGCCCACGGGACTTCTTCGCGTTCGAGCAAACTCATTCACGGTGGACTGCGTTACCTCGAGAGTGCGCAGTGGCGCCTGGTGCGCGAGAGCTTGAGGGAGCGGCGCATTCTGCTCGAGATCGCGCCGGATCTCGTACACCTCGTCGCTTTTCACCTGCCAGTCTATCGCTCGACGCGCCGACGGCCGTGGCAGCTGCGGCTTGGCCTCACCTTGTACGCCGCGCTCGGCGGCTTCGACCGTACGACACGATTTGGCAGCGTACCGCGGCGTGAATGGGATCGACTTGACGGTCTCGACACGCATGGCCTCGGCAGCGTGCTGCGCTATTTTGACGGGCAAACCGACGACGCGCTGCTCACGCGGTCCGTAATGGCAAGCGCCGAAAAGCTCGGCGCGGAACTGGCACTGCCCGCGACCTTCATCGACGCGGAACTCGTCGGCGATCGTGCCATCGTGCGCTACTCGAGCCGCGGTCGCCCGCATGAAATAGAAGCTCGCGTACTCATCAATGCTGCCGGCCCATGGGCGAATACCGTTGCGACGCGTATCCGGCCAACAGCGCTCCTGCCTGCGGTTGAGCTCGTGCAGGGCACTCACCTCATTGTGCCGGGGCATCTCGGGCGCGGCATCTATTATGTGGAGAGCCCGCGTGACGGGCGCGCTGTTTTTGTGATGCCCTGGCATGGCGAGATTCTGATCGGCACGACCGAAACCCGCTTTCGCGGCAATCCCGATCATGTCGCGCCGCTGGTGGCCGAGCGTCACTATCTGCTTTCGGTGCTGCGCCGTTATTTTCCTGCCTACCGACAATCTGCTTTCGCGACACACCATCAGGCGTTTTCCGGCCTGCGTGTCCTGCCAGTTGGCAAAGGTCACGCGTTTCACCGCTCGCGTGAAACGCTGCTGATAGCAGATCGCAGCTCGCACCCGCGCAGTCTCAGCATCTATGGTGGCAAACTCACAGGCTGGCGCGCGACGGCGGAACATGTGATGGAACGTGTCGCGGCAGCACTGCCGTCCCGCTCACCACGCGCAGATACCCGGCGTCTGAGAATCGACCCGGCGCCGGCGACTGACACATCCGCCGTGCGCCCGTAGAATCGCAACGTTCGGGCCGCGTAATCGACCGAACGCATCATGGGCGACGCACTTTATCTGGCAGTTGATCAAGGAGGGCACGCGAGTCGCGCCCTCGTGTTTGATGGCGCGGGCCGCACGGTCGCGCAGTCATTCACGGCGATCAGCACTCAGCGCAACGCCCTTGGACATGTCGAACACGACGGTGATGAGCTGGTGCGCGCGACACGTCAGGCGATTGACGACGTCACGCAGGGCCTCGCCGGCCGGGCGGCCGAGATTTCCGCCGCGGGCATCGTTACTCAGCGCTCGACCATCGTTTGCTGGGACCGTTTGAGCGGCGCGCCATTGTCGCCAGCCATTTCCTGGCAGGATCGACGCAACGCCGCGTGGCTCGAGAAATTCGCAGGGCGGGCCGACTGGATCAAGGCCAGGACCGGCCTCGTGCTGTCGCCGCACTATGGTGCGAGCAAGATTCGCTGGTGTCTCGATCACATTCCGGCGGTGCAGCGCGCTCAAGCTGGCAACAGACTGGCGGTGGGCCCGCTTTCAAGCTTTCTCGCCTTTCGCCTGCTCGATGGCAGCCCGTTGGCGGTCGACCCGGCCAACGCTTCGCGCACGCTGCTCTTTGATCCGCTCACGCTCGACTGGTCGGCGGAGCTGTTGGAACTGTTCTCGATTCCACGTGACGTACTTCCTGGCTGCCGCGCCAGCCTCGGCAACTTTGGCACGCTTCGAACCGGCGATGAATCGACAGCGGTCACGGTCATCACTGGCGATCAATCTGCCGTGCCGTTCGCCTGGGGCAAGCCCGACAGCGATACGGTGTTCGTAAATGTCGGCACCGGCGCGTTCGTCCAGCGCACGCTGCGTGAGCGCTTGCCCGTGGGATCGGGCCTCCTCGCGAGTGTCGTCCTGCATGATGGCAAAGAGGTAATGCTCGCACACGAAGGCACGGTGAATGGTGCCGGCAGCGCGTTGCAATGGTTCGCCGAGGCCGAAGGCCTCGACGTCGGACGGCTAATTGACGCGCTCGATGCCAGCGGGCTCGCGAACTCGCAGCCGCCGCTCTTTCTGAATGGTATCTCGGGATTAGGTGCGCCTTTCTGGATCAGTCACTTTGAATCCCGATTTGTCGGCGGCGGCAACGCTTTGGAAAAATTCATCGCGGTGCTTGAAAGCATTGCTTTCCTCATTCGAGTCAATATCGACGAGATGCGCAGATCGCCGCCCGTCATCAAACGCATCGTGCTAACCGGCGGCATCGCGCGCTCCGCCTACTTTTGCCAGGCGCTCGCCGATCTTGTAGAACTTAAAGTGCTGCGCGCTGAAGAGCAGGAAGCTAGCGCGCGGGGTGTCGCTTGTCTCGCGGCGGGGCTGCCAGATTCATGGCGAAATGACGCGGGTCGAAAGTTCGCGCCGGCGAGTAACGGACCGCTGCTGGCACGCTATGTTGCCTGGGTGCGCGTATTGAAGTCTGCTTTACCACCGGCGCGACTTCCGTAACAGGAGCTTCACCCGATACGCGACCAGAGTTGCGCGCCGGGCTGCGCCCGATATCATCCGGGCATGCTGTGGTTGAAGTCCTTTCATATCGTCTTTGTCGTAACCTGGTTCGCGGGACTTTTCTACCTGCCGCGCCTGTATGTGTATCACTCGGCGCTTACCGACGATTCGACTCACGAGCGTTTCGCCATTATGGAGCGCCGGCTCTTCGCGATCATGACGATCGGGGCTATGCTCGCAATTGCATTTGGCCTCGCCATGATTCTGCTCGCCCCGGAGTATCTCGACAGCCGCTGGCTGCAGGTGAAGCTGGCGTTGGTGGGCGGACTCATCGCATATCACCTGTGGTGCTACGCGTTGATGCTGCGGCTTCGCGCCAGGACCAATCGCCATTCAGACCGTTGGTATCGCTGGTTCAATGAAATTCCGAGTCTGCTGTTGATCGCGATCGTAGTGCTAGCGGTGGTCAAGCCGTTTTAAAGGATCCCAGGCAGGCGCTAGTCTCGAGCTAGCTCTCGTTCCACCACTTCGCTGATCCACGTCGTGCCATTCGCGCGCGTGACAAAGCCGCAGTGTCCCCCATATGGCGACAAGATGATTCGCAGTCCATTGGTGCGCGCGAGCCGATTGAGATCGTCCGGCGGGATCATGGGGTCGTCAGCCGCCATAATGATCAGAGAGCGCGTCGCAAGGGTAGCGAGTCTGTCTCCCACCAGGGCGTAGCCGCGCAGGTAGGTCGGGAGATCCAGAAAATCGGTGTAGCGACGCACCAGCACGTCCGTCATCGAGGTAAGCGACCGATCGCGCAGCAGATCGCCAAACTCGTAGACGCCGGGCCACGCCGCCTGCTTCTTAAGGAGGGATCGCACCCATTTCCAGATGAAGTAGCGGCGATAGAGTACATGCCCACTTTCGAGCATGCCGAGCGTACGTTCGGGGTCGAGCACGGGCGAAATAGCGATGATTCGGCGGATATCGAGTCCTGTGGGAGCCGTGGCACCGACCCGCAACCAGAAATTGCCACCGAGTGAAAAACCGACAAGGTTGATGGCCTTCCGTGGCCAGCGCGCCCGCATCGCGGCGACAGCACCCCGGACTTCGGCCAACCGGCAGGAATTGAATAGTTCGCGATTGAGATGATGGCTGGCGCCGTGATCACGCAAATTCAGGCGCAACACATCGTAACCCTGGGCGTACAAGCGCTGCCCGAGCGCGAGTACGTAGAGCGAGTCCGCGCTTCCCTCCCAGCCATGGAGCAACACGACGAGTTGGCGCCCCTCGTATCCGGCACCGCCCTCATGCAGCGCGCAACTGGAAAGCAAGCGCACGCCGTCGCCGCAATCGATGATCCATTCGTGACTCGCCGCAATCAGTGGTCGGGCGTGGCGCTCGATGCCGCGCCGGCGCAACGGAAAACTTGGGTAGACCGATTGCACGTGGCGGCTTCTCAACCACCACGGGATTTGTGGACTGTCAGAAGGCATTGGAATTGACCGCGCGTCGCTCGATGTCACGCGAGGGCTATGGCCGATGAGCCTGGAAGTTCGCACACAAACTCCGGACCCATGATCTGTGAAGGTGTGTAGTAGTTGGGTGCGGGCGGCGTGTCGAGCACTCGTCGCACGATAGCGAGCGCAGCTTCCATGGTGAGCGTATAGCCGTTGGCCGTTGCCACGCGCGCCGTGCGCACGGTCCCCGCTGGATTTCGTGCTTCGCCCCATACGTAGGTACGCGTTGCCGCGCGCACACCTTCCGACGGACCCGCCGGCGCTCGGTGCGCTGCCCGCTTCAACCACCATTGTGCAGGGCGCGTAGCCATCAAACTCCGCCAGCGCTCGACGCGCTGCAGGCGCTCGATCGCACGCGGCGAGGATGGAATGTAGGTTTCGATATTTTCGATGCCGGTGGTCCAGGCCGCGGTGCTCAGGTCGCCCCAGGGAATCGTCACCGCCTTCTTGATCCCGGCGCCGAAATCGATTTCACGCGTGCGAAACCCGAGCGGCACGGATATCAGGTGACCATCGCTCCGCACGCGTCCACCGGTCGCGAGTCCTTCAATCATGGTCTTTGCCGTGCCGCGGCTCGGGCCGCCCCCAGCGTCAAAACCGAGGGCCAGGTGCGTCGCATCCGGCAAGACTGACTTCAGCTTGGCCGCGAGACAATCCGTCGGCACAACGTCGAAGCCGACGCCGGGACAGACAACGACGCGTGTGTGTTGCGCCGTGCTGGCATGGCGTTGTGCGCGTTCGAAGACGTCGATTTCTCCGGTGATGTCGAGATAGTGGGAGTGCGTTGCGAAGCAGGCCTGCAGCATGCGCGAGGCCGTTGCCGAAAAAGGTCCCGCGCAATTGAGCACGAGGCCAATGCCGCGCATACCGTCGACGACCGCCGTCGTGTTCTCGACCGCAAAACTGCGCGCTTCCAGTCGAAGTTCGCCGGCGAGTGCAGTCACACGCGCCGCCGTGCGCCCGGCAAGGACCGGACTGAGGCCACGTTTGACAGCGGCACGCGCAATCAATTCACCGGTGTAGCCGGTCGCTCCATAGAGGAGCCAGCGCGTTGGCATGATCCCGGTCTCCAGCGCCCTTCAGATTCCCGCGACTGCGGTTATCTCAATTCGATTGTTCGAGGCTGCAGCGCGATTCCATTGTCCTGCGGTCAGCCCTTCTGTGGTGGCATTTGGGTATGGCAGCACCAAATGCTCCGCGCTACCTGACGTCACGTTGATCTTGATCGAGCCACCGCTGCGCTTCTCGGCTTCCGCGACCATATTGCCGAACGCCAGCGACTGGCGTTGTCCGGGACTCATGCCATCGAGCGCCGGGTTGCCGACGAAATCGCACTTGGCATAGGCAAGATCGTCAGGCGCCTGGCTGTAACCTTCCGTAGCGTTGCCAGCGAGACAGAAACGGCCGCCAAATATTTCGACATGCACGACGCCGCGGAAGGATTGTGCTTCCAGCTGCGACAACATTGTGCGCACCGCCTCAACTCGCTGACTGGACAATGGGACCTCGCCGTACGGCACAGCTTCCACAACGACCGGGCCGCTAGGTGCAGGCGCAGAGTCGGCAAGCGGCTGTGACGGCGGCGCGATCGCTGGCGGCGGCGTGATCGCCGGCGGTGGAACTCTGCCGGCGCCACGCGCGGCAACTGCGGCACTCAGCTGGCTGCCCAGCGTTGCGAGTTGACGATTCGATTCCTCGAGCTTCGCCACTTGATCGCGCAGCGCGCTGTTCTCGGTCCCGAGATTCGAGACGTTAAGAGCAAACCAGACCGCAAACCCGGCACCCACGAGCGCAAGGATGCCAGCACCGATCGCAACATAGACCGGGGTGCGGTTTAGGGTGGACCGCGACACCGGCCCCGCCGACGGCTCGACCGAGACGTTGCGCAGATCGTTGACCACGCGGCTCGCGAAGCTATCGAGGCTCGCTATCACAAAGCGGCGCAACTCCGTTGTCTGTTCCTTGATAAGCCCCTCTATCTGGGCGCGCAGATCGCCCGACAGACCGCGCGCGACAGAATCGCTCTTGCCGTGCCCCGAGGCGTACTGCGATGACACCTGCGACGAGACCGCCTCCGCAGCCATTACCACAACGGCCGGCGCCCGCGTCTCAACCACGCGCGGCACTTCAGCCTCCTGGCGTTCCGGCATGAGGTTAAGCTGATAGAGGACCCTTGAGAGATCCACCGGCTTCAGCTGCTTCGGCAGCACACCGGATGCCCCGAGAGCGCGCGCCTGCCCGACGTACAACTCTCCCTCCTGGGAGGTGTACATCATTATCGGTATCGTCGCAGTCCGTGGATTGTTCTTGATCGCCTGCACCGCCTGGAATCCGTCCATGCCCGGCATCAAATGATCCATGAAGATTACGTCGGGTCGGTGATGACCCAGATACTCGAGCGCCTGTTCCGCCGACTCGACCGAGTCAACTTCGAGGTTATGTTGCTCGAGCATGCGTGACAGGACCACCCGAGCCGACTTCGAGTCATCAACGATGAGTGCGCGTCGCGTAGACATCCGGGAAGATTCCGGCGCAAGGGTGACTGGGCCGAAAGTGTAACGCAGTTTCTCGCAGCTGACAGTCCAGCCGGCGTCGCTGCGGGCGGGTGGCGCTTGCCAGCGCGCGGCGCGCCTGTATATTGCCGGCCCATTATTGTTATCTACCTTGCGCGCCGTCCCCGAGGCTGCGTTCTCGAATGAAGCGTTTCATCCTGCATCGTTACTGGCCGGTGTATGTGCTGTCGGCCTTCTATCTCACGCTCGGCAGCATTCTGCGCGTCGTGCTCTGGTGGGCCTATGGACGGGAGGCCGGCGTGCAGCTCGCCGCGCTGCCCGGGATTCTCGGCGCCGGAGTAGTGAACGACGCCGTGCAGAGTCTTTACTTCTTTGCGCCCTTTGCCCTCTACGTCTTCCTGCTGCCGGATGTCTGGTATCGCTCGCGCATCAATCGCTGGGTGCTTACCGTCGGCAGCCTCCTGACCATCTTTGCTCTCATCTATCTTGCCTTCGTCGAGTTCTATTTCTTCCAGGAATACGACGCGCGCTTCAACATCGTGGCCTTCGACTACCTGATGTACCCGACTGAAGTAGTAGGTGACATCTGGGATACCTACCCCGTAGTAACAATCGCGATCGTGACAACGCTCCTCACGATCGCTACTTTCTCGCTGATTCACGAACACCTGCGCATGGGATTTGCGCACAGCGCCCACATGGGCAAGCGCCTCGTGCCTTTTCTTGCGCACGCATTGCTCCTGGCAGTGGCAGTCCTCTGGTGGCGCACCGATACGCTCTCTTTTTCTCAGAATCGCATAGCGAACGAGCTTACGCAGAACGGCCACAGCAGTTTCTTTCAGGCGGCCGCCACCAACGAAATCGACTACCACAAGTACTACAGGACGGGCGAGCGCACAGCCAACATCGCCCGCCTCGTCAAGTTTCTCGAAGCCGGCGGCGGGCGATTCGTACGGCTGGCGGACGGCCGCCTCGATCGCGAATTCGACCCAAGTCCGGCGGGTCTTGGCAAGCTCAATGTGATCGTTGTATCGAGCGAGTCGTTCGGCGCGGAATTCAGCCGGCTTTACGGATCCACAGCGGATCTCACACCGAATTTCGACACCTTTGCGCAGCGCGGACTGTGGTTCCGAAATGCCTATGCCTCAGGCACCCGGACCGTTCGGGGTCTTGAAGCAATCAGCGCGTCTTTTCCGCCAATCCCGAGCGTCTCCATTCTGCGTCGGCCCGGCAACGAGAACATCGCTACCTGGGGCAAGGTGATGCGCGAACACGGATACCGTACGAGTTTCTTGTACGGCGGCTACGGCTACTTCGACAACATGAACTATTACTTCGGCAACAACGGCTTTGACGTGATCGATCGCAGCTCGATCGAAAAGCCGCGCTTCGAAAACATCTGGGGCGTAGCCGACGAAGACCTGTTCGACCGCGCCATGCAGCACTTCGACGAACTGTCGCACGACAAGCAGCCGTTCTTCTCGATCATCATGACGACCTCGAACCACAAACCGTTCACCTTCAGGCCCGGCGTCCCTGGAGTGCCGCAGCAGGGCGGCGGCCGCGCGGCGGGGGTGCGCTATGCGGATTTTGCGCTCGGCTACTTCCTGCGCGCGGCCGAACAGCATGCGTGGTTCAAAGACACGATCTTCGTGGTGGTTGCGGATCACGGCGCGCGCGTCTACGGCGCAGCGGACATTCCGCTCAAGACCTACGAGATTCCGTTGATGGTCTACGCCCCGCAGCACCTGGCGCCACGCCGTATCGATACCTTGACGGGACAGATCGACATTGCACCGACCGTTCTTGGATTGCTCGGCTTCGGATATCGGGCACCTTTCTTCGGCCAGGACGTCCTCGCGCATCCCGACGCTCCGCGCATCGCGCTTTTCAGTCACAACCACGATATTGCGATTCTTCGGGGCGATCGCATGGTGGTATTCGGGCTCAACAAGTCGGAGCAGACGCTCAACTATGACCGCACCGCCAACATATTCATGCCGGCGCCGCCCGATAACGAACTCGCGGATCTGGGCATTGCGTACTACCAGACTGCCTTTGAGCTTTTTCGAGCGCACCACTACGAATGAATGAACGGCGTTTCGGCCTGAACCACGCAATACTGCCTGGCATTGCGTTCCTGGTGCGCGCTGCACTCTTTGCTTTTGCCGATCTTGATCTCATGATTGCGCGCACCTTTGGCAAGCAGCCGCTGTCTGAAAAAAAAGAAGGGCTCGCGACTGCGAGCCCTTGCAATGACACAACGGTACCGAACTTAGTTGCGCGTCTGCCCGTCGTGCTTCTGGCGATAGATGCGGGCACTCATGTTGTTGGCTTCGGCCTGCAACCGCGCGCGTTCCGCGGGAGTCACCACGCCATCCGACTTTGCGATCGCTTCGTTGCGATGGAGCTTGATCTCACCGCGTGCGAGCCGGCGCGTTTCCGGACGGGTCAGTTCTCCGGACCGTACACCCTGCGTGATGCGCTCACGCTGATTGTGTTCGCGCTTGTTGAGGTTTGGTGTGCGATCTCCGGCAAATACCGGCGCAGCCAGACTCAGTATCAGTAGTGAAGTGACGATGCGCTTCATCATGATTCTCTCCTTTCGACTTCCGTAATGTTCACGATGCTCTCGAATACTGAGCACAGGAACGGAGAGCGATCGCCATGGTTGACAGCGTGCTGCCAAATGAGACGTAGGTCGCAACGTGACTTAATGCCGGCCGTAAGGGCAATCGCGGCGAGTCATATATATGAGTCGTCGCGCGCGGTCTGGAGCGCCGGCAGGCACGACTATTCTGGTGTGCCGCTGGCGTTGTCGTTGGCTTTTGGCAAGGGTTTGCGGAATCTCAGCAGCATGTCGTCCGTGTGGTAGCGGATCTTGGGATCGAATACCGGCAGGGTGTGGTCATCGGCGCGATTTCGCATCGCGTCGCTCTCAGCATCCAGTACAAAACCGGCCGCCAGAAAATCACGCTTCAGCACTTCCGGGTCGATGCGGTGAAGGTTCCCGACGACGTCCTTGGGGTCACCGCCCGGATTTGCCACGTGGTCCTGAACAACGACAACCCCACCGGGCTTAAGGCCGTTGAAAACCTCCTTCAATAGCTTGGCGCCATCGACCGGAGCCCAACCCTTCTCTGGATGCCAGTAGACATCGTGGTATGAGCGAATAAAAATTGCCGCATCGAGCTCACCGGGAACAAGCTTCAGGTCGCCCGCCTCCACTTCGATGCGCTTGACGTTCGGCAACCGGCCTGCCGCAAAATGCGCGTCGAGTTCCTTGGCTGCGTATTGTGTATAGGCCTTGTTGTTGTATGCCAGCACGGCTCCGTCACCCACGACGTACGACAGCAGCTCGGTGTAGTACGCCCCGCCCGCAAACACATCGAGCACGCGCATGCCAGGCTTGACCTGAAGGAAGCCGAGGATAACCGCGGGTTTGCGCCATTCGTCCTGCGCACGATCGTCAGCTAGCCGCGCGCTGTTGGTAATCGCGGCGTTGATCGCGAGCCCGGAGTCCTCAGGCGGCGCGGCCACAGCAACCGGTGCTGGCGGTGCCTCCTGGGTCGCATTGGCATCGCCCTTGAATTCGCAACCGCTGAAAAGCATGCCAGCAGCTGCAGTGAAGGCCACGGCACGCAAGGTATTCATGCTGAGTCCCCGCTTGCAAAATATCGAATCCGGATGCGTCGAGATTACCGGAAACCTGCGACTCACGCTCCACAAATCCGACCTGCATTGTGGCACGGATGCAGCAGTTTTCTATTGACACCCTTGAGCGCCGCATTCACTAATGGCGCATCTGTTGCGAATACATCCGTATGCCGCTGCGTTCGATCGAACCGCTGCTCCAAAGCGCGCGACGCGCGCTGCTCGGCACGCTCGCGTTGATAGCCGCGCTGCTGGTACCCAACCAACTACCGGCGCTCGATTCAATTGATCTCGATGTTCGCGACATCCACGCAGCCGATTGGTCAGCAAAGGGCATCGCCGTCCGCTTGACGCTTGGTGCAGATGGCAAGAGCGGCGCAAGAATATCCGTGGCGCGAGCACTGTTCATCGAACCTCTCGGTGAGTTTCGCAATATCGTAGTTGTTTGCCCCGTGACCATTACCCTTGGCGCGGTAATTGGCTGCCGCAACGCCCGCGTGACCGCCACGCATTCAAGACTTGGCAAGCTTGCTTTCGCCGCTACTGCGACGCTCGATCGCCGCGATCAAGCGTTGTCGGTGAAAGTGCGCGGCCTGAGCGTGGCGGGCGGCCAATGGCAGCTTGACGCGAGCTGGCGACAGCAAGGCTGGCAGCTTGCAGCGACCGCGGACCGAATTGGAATTGCGGCACTTAGAAAGTTTGCCGCGCCATGGGTCGCCCTGCCCGCTGACATCGAGGCGGACGGGACCTTGTCACCGCACGTCGTCATCGCAGGCCGCAATAAGCTCGACCGAATAAACGTCGTTGCAACCCTGGATTCACTGACCCTCAACAACGCGGACGGGACGCTCGCGACCGAAAAGCTCAAGGCGAACATCGACACGCAGCTCGTATCAACCTCGCGCGGGTTTGACATCAAGTCACATCTTGCTTTCACGGCTGGGCAGGCCTACCGGGATCCAGTATTCGTCGATCTGGCGCGTGTGCCGGTCTCGATCGAGTGGACGGGAGATTGGGACTTGGCAGCTGAACGCTTGAGCGTCTCGCGTTTCGCCATTGATCAACCCGGAGTACTGGTCGCGACCGGAACCGCCTCGGTCGCATTGGCAGCAACACCGGTCATCGCCGCTTTGAGTGTCCGGCTCGAGCAGGGTCTTCTTCCAAAACTGTACGCGACGTACCTTCAGCCTTTTCTGGTGAATGGCGATCTCAAGGATCTCGCAACCAAAGGATTACTGACGGGTAACGCTGAGATTCTCAACGGCAGCCCGATCTCCATTGATCTGCGTCTCAGTGCGATCGACGCCGATGACACGGCAGGTCACATGGCCGTGCACGGCCTTGGCGGTAGCGTTGCGTGGCGCAGCGACCCGGCGTCGGAGAAGCCGTCTCATGTCGCCTGGCACGATGGCCAGGCATATGGATTTTCAGGCGGCGAGGCGGCCGTCGATTTCTCGCTCGGGGGGCGCAACTTTCACATGCTGAAGCCGACCAGGCTGCCGGTATTTGATGGCGGTGTTGCCATCGCTGCGTTCGAATTGGGCGACGTCGGCTTACCTGAAATGAGTGTGCTCTTCGACGCCACGATCGAGCCGATCAGTATGCGTCGAATTTGTAAGGCGCTCGGCTGGCCAGAGTTTTCCGGGACGCTTGCCGGTCGCGTCCCGCGACTTACATTCAAGAACAAGATTCTGAGCTTCGATGGTGATCTTGACGCGCGTGTGTTTGACGGCCGAGTGATCGTCAGCAAACTGAGGCTTGAAGATCCGCTAGGAGTTTGGCCGCGCCTGTCGGGTGAAATCGAAGTCGACAATCTTGATCTGGAGGCGGTGACGGGAACGTTCTCGTTCGGGGAAATCACCGGCCGTCTCAGCGGCTACGTGCACGGCCTTGAGCTCTTTGCCTGGCAACCCACCGCGTTTGATGCGGTATTGGCAACGCCCCCTAATGATCGCAGCGAGCATCGGATCAGTCAGCGCGCAATCTCCAACATATCCGCGATCGGCGGCGGAAGCTCGACAAGGGCACTGTCGAGCGGTGTGCTGAGGTTCTTCGAAAACTTCAAATACGAGCGACTTGGCCTTGCCTGCAAATTGGCGGACGAAGTATGTCTGATGCGCGGAATAGGGCCGGCACGCAATGGCTACTACATCGTGCGCGGCCGTGGGCTGCCGCGTATTGATGTCGTTGGTAACGCGGGGCGTATCATCTGGCCGCAGTTGGTCGCAAATCTAAAGGCAGCGACCAAAGCGGGCGCGCCAGAGGTCAGGACGTCTCCTTGAGCCGATGACCCTCTACCGGCAGAACTGGTTGGGTTAAACTGATTAGCGATATTCAGGTTTCATTCAGCCCAGCGCCGCGACCATGCGCCTTCTTTAGGAGACCGAAATGCGGAAACTCATGTGGACCAAGCTCGCACTCGCGACGCTCCTCGGTGCGGCCTGTGTAACGATCAACGTTTACTTCCCGGCGGCCGCGGCGGAAAAGGCAGCTGACCAGTTTATCGATGGCGTTTGGCAAAAGAGCGCGACGCCAGCGCCAGCGCCCGACGCCAAACCTGCGGATAAGACTTCGTATCTTGTCGCGCCAAAATCGGAGCCGCTTGCGCTTGCGATGGTGCGCGGGGTGCTTGAAACGCTGGTACCGGCTGCCGAAGCCGCCGATGTCGACATCGACGTATCCTCACCCGCCATCCGCGCGATACAGGGATCGATGACGCAGCGGCATACGCAACTCGCCAAGTACTTCGACTCCGGAGCGGTCGGGCTCACCGGTGACGGCATGATTGAATTGCGCGACCAGAACGTCGTTGCGCTGCCGGAAAGAGTGCCCCTGCGCAAACTGGTGGCGGACGACAATCGCGATCGGGCGCAGCTCTATGCGGAAGTCGCGCGCACGAATGGCCATCCGGAGTGGGAAACGGACATCCGCAACGCATTTGCGCGCCGCTGGATAGCCAAGGCTCAGTCGGGCTGGTACTACAAAGACGGCGATCGCTGGGTGCAGAAATAAGGCCTGAGAAAAGCCTGGAAATGCGCTTGGAGCCGCCGTTCCCATGAACGGCGGCTTGCTTATTCCTCCTCCATTCCTGTCGCTGCCGGCTTCACGAGCTCAGCATCGTCG
>JBGPLJ010000001.1:0-37920 GCA_041486385.1 Steroidobacteraceae bacterium | reverse complement strand
CGAGTCCCAGCCGACGACCGGAATGCCGCGCGCCGCGAAAGCGGTCGAGAGGTCCCGATCGATGCCGACCCAGCCGCCATCACCCGAGAGAATGACCGCGAATTCACCCCGGCCAGTGCCGGTCGCAGGCACTTCGATCAAAGGCAGGTCACTCACCGCTGGCGGCAGCACTGGCTTCGAGGCAACGCGGCGTGCCGCAATGCGCTGGAACGCGGCGCGATACTGCGGTACCCAGTTGCGCTCGACCGAATAGCCGTGGCCGACGTGTGGCAGCATCACGAGTTCCGCGCCCGGCACTTGCGCCACGAAATCCGCAGTCGGTTTTGGCAGGCACACCTGATCGATCGCGCCCTGCAACGCGATCCAGCGTCCGCGCACATGCGGCGCCGGCAGAAAGTTGAACCCCTTGTGTTTGGGTATCGGCTCGAACTCGAGTCCGGCGCCTTTGCAGAAAGGCTTTTCGACTTCGAGGTCGGGACAGAAGCCAAGACTCAAGGCACCGGTGAATGTTCCGGGCGGCGCTTGCGCGAGCGTCGCGTAGACGAGCGTTGCGTCTGAGGAGTAGCCGACGAGGATCGGCTCGCGATAGTCCTTCACGCCGTACTTGGCTTCGAGCACGTGGCCGAGCCGTTCGAAGTCGACGTCGGGCGCGGAACAGGAATCGTGCGAGTGATCGAGCTCGGCGAGGTAGTGACGGATATCGACACCCGCCACGAGGGCGCCCATGTCGGAGAGCGCCTGGGCCATGCCGACCACGCCCTGATTCCAGCCGCCGTCGCCGGAGATGAACAGGACGACTTCCTGCGGATTGCCGCCGGCCGGATCCACGGCCGGATACACAGTGACAGTGCCGAAGCGCGCCATCTCGAAAGTCGACGTCTCGCGAGCGCACGCGGTACCCGCGCTGGCCACGATGCCGATGAGCAGGAGCAGGCGAATAATATGGACTTGCATGATTGAGTTTGCCGGTCAGGAGTTGGAGGAAAAGATCGGTTCGGTGAATTGCGTCAAGCCGCCGTCGCGGCATCGACGGCATGTTCCGAGGCTTCGCGCGAGCCGCTCGCGATGAGGGATGTGACGTCAAGGAGAATGCGGGGCAACGCGAGCCCGCCGGGCGCCGCGAGATAGCGCGGCCGCCATTCGGGCAGGAATTTCTCCTTGTAGCGCTTCAGTCCCTCGAAATTGTAGAAGTCCTCGCCCCAGCGGTACACGAGACGTCCGAACTTGTGCCACGCGGGCGCGAGCCGCCGGTCTTCGAGACCCGCGAGCGGCGCCATCCCCAGATTAAACCATTTGTAGCCGCGCGCCTTGCCCCAGAGCATCAGCTCGACGAACAGAAAATCCATCACGCCCTTTGGCGCTTCGTCCGAGTAGCGCATCAGATCGACGGAGAGCTCCTCGCAACCGGCGGTTTCCCAGACATTGGCGAACGCGACGATGCGGCCCGCGCGTCGCACGAGCGCCGCGGGAAAACGGGCGAGGTAGCGCTCGGAGAAGAACCCGAGCGAAAAACCCTTCTCAACTTCGTGACGCGATGCCAGCCAGGCATCCGAGACGCGGCGCAGTTCCGCCATTTGCCGCACGACTTCGGCTGGCGGAATGATCGCGAATTCGACCTCCTCACGCGCGACCTTGCGATGCGACTGGCGCAGATGCGCGCGCGCCGCGCCGTCGAGCGCGAACGCGCCAAGATCGACGCGAGCTTCCTCGCCCAGCTTGCTGAAACTCAAGCCCAGGTCCACGTAGAGCGGCAGGTGATCCGGGCTCACCTGATAGAACACGGGCCAGGCGCCGAATCGGTCGCAGCGCTCGCGGAAATCCCAGGCAAGCTCTTCGTACTCCGTCATCGGACCGACGGGATCGCCCATCGCCACCCAGCTGCGTCCCGAGATGCCGTACATGATGAAGGCGTTGCGGCGCTCGTTGAAGATCAGGTGCTTGTCGCCAAGGAGTGCGAGCCGCGCGTCGCTCTCCGGCGACTTTTCGACAACGAGTTCCGCTTGCGCGAGCGCTTCGGGGCTGATGCTGGCGGCGCGCGGCCGCGCGGGCCGCAGCAGGCGCCAGAGTCCGAAAAAGGCGGCGAGCATGACGATCAGCAGACTCGCGCGCAGCATGCGCGGCGCGTTGGCGTCGAGCGCGAATCGCCACAGGAGATCGTTGTCGTAGGTGAGGTGCCGATGCGCGAGCAGTCCGAGCCAGATGGTCAGGCCGATCGCGACGATCAGGCTTGCCGTCCAGCCGGCCGAAAAGCGCTCCTCGAGGAACGATGCGCGGCGATGGAACTGCGCGCGCGCCGAAACGAGCGCGATCAGCATGCAGCCGAGAATGATCGCTTCTTCGTAGTCAAGACCCTTCAGGAGCGAGGCGAATATGCCGACGACGAGCAGCCACAGCGTCACGTGCCACGCGCCGTCGAGGCGCAGCGACAGGCCGCGCGCGAGTATCAGCAGCCCGACGCCGGTCGCGCTGCCCGCGAGGTGCGAGAGCTCGAGGATTGGCAGCGGCACGACGCCGTGGAGAATGTGCAGACGCTGATCGAGCTCCGGCGTTGCCCCGGAAAAGAGCAGCACCACCCCGCCGGCGAAGACCATGAGCGCGATGCCTTGCGGCGTGAGAGTCGCCAGCCAGCGCCGCGTTGCGGCGCTCGCGCTCACCACACTCGCGCGATTGCGCCAGGTTTCGTGGCCGACCATGGCGGCAAGCGACAACAGAAACGGCAGGACGTAATAGATGACACGGAACGCGAGGAGGGAGCCGAGGAGCGAGCGCGCCGTGACGTCGGGCATCAGAATCAGCAGCACCGATTCGAACACGCCGAGACCGCCCGGCACGGTGCTGATGACTCCCGCCACCATGCCGACCAGGTAGATCGCCAGAAACGCGGGATAGCTCATGTTGGCGCCGTCAGGCAGCAGCACATACAGCGCGCTGGAAACGAGCGTGAGATCTGTGACCGAGAGCGCAAGCTGTACCCAGGTCGTGCCGAACGAGGGCAGTTTCACCTGCCAGCCGCCAACTTCGAGCGGTGCCCTGCGCAGCGCAGTGATCGTGGCGTAACCGACGACACCGCTCAGCATCAGCGCGCCCAGCACCAACAGCACGCTCGGGCTGACGTGCAGCAGGGTCGCGGAGCGTGCCGCAGTCGCAATCAGCGTAATGCCGAGGAGTGTCCCGGTGCCGAGCGCGAAAGTCAGCGTCGAGAAGGCAATGATCTGCGCGATTTCACTCGCGCTGAGTCCGGCGAGCGAGTACGAACGGTAGCGTACGGCGCCACCGGACAAAGCGGAGAGCCCGACGTTGTGCCCGACCGCATAGGCGACGAATGAAGTGAGGGCCGGCATGAGGTAGCCGAGGCTGCGGCCAGCGGTACGAACGGCCAGCATTTCGTACAGCGTCAGGATCGAATAGCTCCCGACAGTCAGGGCGGCACTCACGAGCAGCATCGACCAGGGAATGGCGTGGAGCTGAGCGAGAACGTCGCGCAGGCGCAAGGAGTGCGTGAGCCGCGCCAGCACCGTCAACGCAATGGCCAGCACCACCACGCTCGCGATGGGGCCAAGCCACTTGCGCCAATCGTGTCGGGTCGGGACGCTCATCGCAGGTCCATCGGAACCTTATCTTTTCAAGGCCAATCGTATGGCAAGCCTACCGATCATTCGCGTCAATGCCGTTAATGATTGTTAAGGAGAAGCCGCAGCCATTGTGATCTACCCCACTGGGCGCGACCACCGCGGCTGACGGTCTGAGGACTTCAGGATGCGGGAGTGATCCCGCTCTTCAGCGCTTGCGGGTGGCGCGGCGCCTGGGACGGGTTCGTGACTTGGCCGCCCGGGCGCGATTCGCCGCACGGGGCTTCGAGCGCCCGCGGGTCTTGCGGCGCGGTTTCGACTCAAGGCGGTCCATCACGTGGTCTTCGATCTCGGCGGCCGCCGTCCATTCGACCATGAACGGATCGTTGAGCACGTGTTCGAGATACTCCCGCGAACGCGCGGACAACTGCGCGCCATACGTGCGAAAGCGAAAGGCGACTGGCGCGAACATGGCGTCGGTTGCCGAATACTCGCCGAAGAGCCAGGGGCCGCCCGCCCCGAAGCGCTGCCGGCAGCCGGACCAGATCAGATCGATACGGGCGATGTCATTCGCAAGCTCGGGCGTCTGGCGCACCTTCACATGGCGCGCGCGGACATTCATCGGGCAGCTGCCGCGCAAGGTCTGAAAGCCGGAATGCATTTCCGCCGCGAGCGAGCGAGCCTGGGCCCGCGCGACCAGGTCGGTCGGCCAGATCTTGAGGTCGGCGGCAGCCTCGCCGCGCCAGCGCGCGAGCTGCTCGCCGGCGTATTCGGCGATCGACAGGGAGTCCCAGACCCGCACATCGCCGTCGATGAGCACGGGCACGCGCCGCGTCGGGCTGTACTTGTCGATTTCGTGGCGGAACTGCTCGGTATCGAGCTGCAGCACCACTTCCTCGAAATCGATGCCCAGGTGTTTGAGCAATATCCAGGGGCGCAGCGACCAGCTGGAGTAGTTCTTCGAGCCGAGCACGAGCAGGGGGCGGGACATCAGTTCAGGACTCCGCAAATATTGTCTAGGCCACATGGAGATCACACAGGGGCGGCGTACGCTAATGGATGGAGGTGCCGCTCGCAAGGGATCGGCCGCCGTTTTGTGGATCAGTTGGCGCGCGTGGGCTGCCATAATGCGTTGACGCAGCGGCGGCGTGCTGCCTAGTCTAGTTCCCTGCTGTTTGCAGGGTTGGCTTTCGAAGGTGCCCGCTCGATGTCGGACGACGATCAGCACAAGTACCGGTTGGCGACGCTCGCGATACGCGCCGGCTATACCCGCACTCACGAAGGTGAGCACAGCGAGGCCATCTTTTCGACCTCGAGTTTCGTGTTCGAGAGCGCCGCGCAGGCGGCCGCGCGCTTCAGCGATGCCGAACCCGGAAACATCTACTCGCGCTTTACCAATCCGACGGTGCGTTGCTTCGAGGAACGCCTGGCGGCGCTCGAGGGCGGCGCAAGTTGCGTCGCGACATCCTCGGGAATGGCGGCCATTCTCTCGCTCGTGATGACGGTGATGAAATCGGGCGATCACCTGATCTGCTCCGATTCGGTGTTCGGCTCCACCATCAATCTCATCAATCGCTATTTCGTGAAGTTCGGCGTCGAAGTGACTTACGTTGCCGCGGATCGGCCCGCCGCCTGGCGCGAGGCCCTGCGCCCGAATACCCGGCTCGCGTTTCTCGAAACGCCTTCCAATCCGCTCGCGGGAATCTCGGACATTCGCGCGATCGCGGACATCGTGCATCAGGGTGGCGCGCTGCTGGCAGTCGACAATTGCTTCTGCACGCCGGCGTTGCAGAAGCCGTTTGAACTGGGCGCGGACCTCGTCATTCACTCGGCGACCAAGTACCTCGATGGCCAGGGCCGCTGCGTCGGCGGCGCGATCGTGGGCGGCAAGGAGCTCGTAGGCCGGGATGTGTTCGGCTTCATGCGCACGGCGGGTCCGTGCATGAGCCCGCACAATGCCTGGGTGTTTCTCAAGGGCCTCGAGACCCTGGATCTACGCATGCACGCGCACTCGGCCGCGGCGCTCGCCATCGCCAGCTGGCTCGAACACCAGCGCGGCGTCACGCGCGTCTACTACGCGGGCCTGCCGTCCCATCCCCAGCACGAGCTGGCACGCCGGCAACAGTCGGCCTTCGGCGGCATCGTCTCGTTTGAAGTTGCCGGTGAGCAGGCCGCTGCCTGGCGATTCATCGACGCGACGCGGCTGCTGTCGATCACCGCGAATCTCGGCGACGTCAAGTCGACGATCACTCATCCAGCGACCACCACGCACGGCCGCATCACCGCCG
Source organism: Steroidobacteraceae bacterium (assembly GCA_041486385.1). Classification (GTDB taxonomy): domain Bacteria; phylum Pseudomonadota; class Gammaproteobacteria; order Steroidobacterales; family Steroidobacteraceae; genus JBGPLJ01. The sequence goes on along the minus strand of JBGPLJ010000001.1, from coordinate 32,063 downwards.
CGGAACGTGCGCGCGCCGGAATCAACGCGAACCTCCTGCGTATTTCCGTCGGTCTCGAAGACATCGCCGATCTGAAGGCGGACATCGAACGCGGCCTCGCCGCTCTCTAGCGCAGCGACCATGCGGCGACCGCTGGCTCTGGCCTTCGACCTCGACAATACCCTGTGGGATATCGGGCCGGTGATGGCGCGCGCGGAGCAGGCATTGCACGCCTGGCTGGCAACGCACTATCCACGGATCACGGATCTGCATTCCATCGATGCCATGCGCGAGCGGCGCTTCGCGCTCGCCGAGCGCAGGCCCGATCTTGCCCATGACTTCACGGCGCTGCGCAAGCTCTCTTTGCACGAACATGCCGAGGAGGCGGGCTATCCGGTTGAACTGGTCGAACATGCGTTCGAAGAATTCTATGCCCAGCGCAACACCGTCGAGCTGTACAGCGATGTGCTGCCGGCGCTCGAGCGGCTCGGCGCAGGTTTCCGGCTGCTCGCGCTGACGAACGGCAATGCGGACCTGAAACGCATCGGCATCGCGCATCACTTCGAGCTGATCGTCACCGCGCGCTCCGTAGGCTGGGCCAAACCCGACGCGCGCATCTTCGCCTCGCTCCTGGCGGGTGCGGGCCTCGCGGCGGGCAACGTGCTGTACATCGGCGATGAGCCGATCGCCGACGTGGAGGGTCCACGCGGCGCCGGTATTGAAGCGGTGTGGATCAATCGCAACGGCGCAGCCTGGCCGGAGGAGCTGGTGCCCCCGCTACGAACGGTGAAGAATCTGCATGAACTCGCCGATTGGCTGACGCCGTAGCAGAGTGTTCAGGCCTTCACGTCGAGCAAGCTGCCAATGGCCTGGCCGACGGTGTGCATCATGCGCGCGGACGCCTGTACCTGGATGCGATCGACGAGCGCGTTCACCAGCGCATTCGACAGATCTTTCACCTGATCACCCTGGCCGACGTTCGCGTGCGCGACAGCCTGCGCATCCGCTTCGAGCCCGCGCATCCCGCGCTGCATGCCCGAACGCGCGCTCTCGAGCGCGGACAGATAGATTCCGATATCGGCAACGGTTGCGACCTGGGTCACGTGCGGCTCCTCGTCTGGCCCGAATTATCGGCCGTCAGGTCACACCTGCTGAGTCTCGCGGCCATTTGATCCGTACATTCGCGAACTCGGTCACAGCCGCGCTTTCCATAATTACATGAACCTTAGCTTCAGCCGTTCATCCATACTGAAGTGAAGCGTCCGTTGGCCATCTTTCGGGAGGCAACATGGGCATGGAAGAAGCGAAGCCGGAGTCGCTGGTCGCGGTGCGGAGTCTGCGGGAATTCTTCCGCGATACGCTCAGCGAGGCGATGTCGCGTCAGAAGCTCGCGGTCGAGGCCGAAACCGAGCAGTACGTGGTGAATCTCCTCACCGAGTTTGCACGGTCCGATGCGCTCTACGAACAGACGCCCGAAGGACCGAAATTACGGCCGCTCGCGGCGATGCTCGCCGATGCCGCGGCCGCCGATGCCCGCTATCGTCAGCAACTGCTGCAGCGAATCGGCGACGTCTCGCTCTTCATCGCGGGATTCTTTGCGCAGAGCTTCGCCTGCAAACTCGTCGATGTCGACTATCACATTGCGATGGGCGGCTCGGCCTATGGCTCCCTCGCCGGGAGCCTGCGTCCATCGACCCGCGCCAGCGCGCTCGCGACGATCTTTCGCGAGCTTGCGGAGAAATTTCAGCGTTTCGTCGATGCGCTGAATGAAGTAAGCGAGATTGCCCATGTCCACACCGACCGTGACATCTTGAGGCTCTACGAGATCTGGATGAAAACGGGGAGTCTGCGCGCCCACGGCATTCTGCAGCGCCTGGGCGTTGATCCGAGCGCGAACGCGCGCAGCCCCTATAGCCACTGAAGATAACCCCATGGTGCTGAGTCACCTGCAAGCGCAGCTCGCCCGCATCTACGACGTTGCGAGCGCGTACGACGTCTACGATTTTCTGGTGACCGATCGCCGGGAGCTGCAGGCGCTGCCGCAGCCGTCGGTACAGCGCTCCTGTGACGAGCAGCTGCTGCTCGGCGCGGATGCGGAAGGGCTGCGGCTCGCGCTCTATATCGACGCGACCGTGCTGGGCCGGCTGCATTGCGACTGTCCGTTTCTGCGTCTTTCAGCGGACAACCTTGCCGACTATTGGACCGCGCTCGAGGGCGTCAGCCACTTCCTGTACGTCACCTGGTGCGCGGAGCGCGACCGGCCCGTCACACAGCTCGAGCTCGAGACCCAGGCTGAGGTCGACAAATACGTGGCAACGCTGTTCCTGCTGGGAGAGCAGAGCGCCGGGCGATTTCCAGCCCAGTTGCATCAGTGGCTGTTCGAACGCACCGTGTTCGACCGCAATCTCGACGCCGAGCAGCTGGGTCGCTACCGGGCGGCGAACGGCTACGCCGCGCGCTATTGCCGGCGACTCGAGGAACGATTTCTGAAACGGCGCCGCCCCGCGCTGGAATCCTTCATGCGCGAGATACGTTCGTTCTATCGATTGGGGACGGCGAGCAAACTGCGCCGCATCGAGATCGCCGGTTACGCCTGAAGCGTACCGCCTCAGCCTTTCTTGTCCGAGACCTTCTTCTTCAACTCGATCCACTTGGAGAGCTCGCGCAGATCGGTCTTCTTCGGCTTGGCCTTCCCGGCCACGACTTCGCTCTGATACGGATCGTAGCCCGTACGCCCCGCTTGTTTGTTGACCTGCGCCTGGCCCTGCGCCGCAGGCGCCGGTTTCGCGTCCTCCAGGATGGCGAGACCCGGGTGCTCGAGACGCTTCAGGCGCTGCGTGTTGACGTCGCGCGCGAACGAGCCGGTCGAGGTCGCCCACTCCCACACGGCATTGCCGCGCTCGTCATGGCGCACTCGTCCGCTTTTCGGGCCCGTTTCAGCCTTCTCCGGCTCGGGCATGAAATCCAGTGTGTCCTTCGACATATTCCCGCGGTGCCAAGGCACTTGCCTCCACAATTCAGGGGGTCAAGTTACGGATAAGACGGCACGTCGCGACGTGTTTTCTATCACAAGTCAAAAGACGATATGTCAAAAGGCAGTCAATGCAGATTGAATTTGTGGCATGGCGCCGAGAATGTGCAGGTGCCCGGAACTTCAACGCAATGCGGCTTGCGCGCGCAACAAGCCGATCACCGTCTTGGAGTCGACGATTTCGCCCGCCAGCGCCCGAGTGCAGGCTGCATCGAGTGGCTCCCAGCCGACGGTAAAGACCTCGTGGGCTTCCGGCCGCGCGCCGACTTCGTCAAGCCCTGTGGCGAGGTAGAGATGAACGACCTCGGTAAAGACTCCGGGAGAACTCAGGACGGCGCCGAGCGACTGCCAGTGACTGGCATGGATGCCGGCTTCTTCCTGCAGCTCGCGCTCGGCGGTCAGGCGTGGATCGTCGCCGGGCTCGAGCTTGCCGGCGGGCAACTCGCAGATCCAGCGCTCGACGGCCGGGCGCCATTGATTGAGCAGGCACACGCGCCGTTTGGCATCGACCGCAACGATCGCCGCGCCGCCCGGATGACGCACGATTTCGAAATTAGCCTCTGTGCCATTCGGCAGCGACACTGTGCCCACGTCGACCGCGACAATGCGGCCGCTGAAGACTCTCTGGTGCTGCGTCATGAGCTGCGGGCCGAAGCTAGCGCGCCAGCGCGTGGTACTCGGCGTTCGGCATCATGTCGACGGCGGTCGCCATCCGATTCGACATGTTGAAAAAGGCGGCTACCGAGGAGATGTCCCAGATATCGCGCGCATTGAAGCCGGCGGCTTTCAGCTTTCTGCGATCGGCCGCATCTACGTCAGCGGGCTGAGTCGTCAGCTTGTGGGCGAAGTCCAGCATCGCACGCTGGCGGCGCGGCAGAGGCGCGGCCCGGTAATTCATCACGAGCAGCTCGCCAAGCTCCGGATCGCCCGACAGTTGCCGCACGGCGGCGCCGTGTGCCGTCAGGCAGTAGTAACAGTGATTCGCCGATGAGACGACCACGGCGATCATCTCGCGCTCGAGCTTCGAGAGGCGCGAGTCGGCCAGCATCAGGTCGTTGTACAGGTCGACGAAGGCGCGCAGCTTCGGTTCGCTGAAGCTGTACGCTTTCAGGACGTTCGGAACGAAGCCGAGCTTCTCCTCGCAGCGCGCGAAGTACCTGGCGAGGTCCGCCGGGAGTTTCTGACGCTTCCCGGGGCGTAGACCCAGAGCCGTGATGTGCTTCGGTTGCGGCACTGCTCGACCTACCGCCGATCGACGTCGTCGACGTCCGCCTGACCGGTCAGCCGCCGCTTCGCGAGCGACCAGGACATGCCGATCGCCAGCACGATGGCGAGCATTACGAGCAGCAGCCAGCCGAGGGCGCCGTGATTCTGCAGGTCGAGCCAACCCATCGAAACCAACAGCCAGACAATGACGCCAAGTGCGAGCGCTGCCAGAACCAGGCCGAGACCTCCGAGCGCTCGGAGCGTCGCGTGCACGTAGACCACCCACGCGATCAGCAGGCCGAGGCCTGCGGCAGCTTCGATGGCTGTGACTTTCGGCAATCCATTGATGAACCAATGCAGGTATGAATGGCCCGCCGGATTGTAAGTGGCGAACACGAGCACCAGCGCAAACGCCAGGCGTAGCAGGAATCCGGTAGGTGTCAGACGTTCCATGAGCGTGGTCGGCGAGGCACGGTCGTATTATAGTGTGATTACATGTCCGACGCGGTCCAAGTCTTCGAACGACTGAACGTTCAACAGCGTCGAGCGGCCTCCTACGGAACGAAAAAGGAAAGCGGCGGCTTCGCTGCCGGGCCGCTCCTTATCATCGCCGGCGCCGGTACAGGCAAGACCGATACGCTCGCCCATCGCGTCGCCTATCTCGTCCTGCAGGGCGTCGATCCAGGGCGGATTCTGCTGCTCACATTCACGCGGCGCGCAGCGCAGGAGATGGCGCGGCGGGCTCAGGACGTTGTCAACGAAGTGCTCGCCAAGGCGCGGCGCCTCGGCGGCGGTCAAACCATCGCACAACGCCTGAGCTGGGCCGGAACCTTCCATTCGGTCGCGAATCGCCTGATCCGCCAGTTTTCGCGGCAACTCAACATCGATCCGGCCTTCACCGTCATGGATCGTGGCGATTCCGCCGATCTCATGGATGTGGTGCGGCATGAGCTCGGCTTCTCGGCCAAGGACAAGCGCTTTCCCAAGAAGGACACCTGCCTCGCGATCTATTCGCACCGGGTCAATACGCAGCAGCCGCTGAAGGCAACGCTTGAAGGCTACTATCCGTGGTGCCTTGAATGGGAGGCGGATCTCACGGCGCTCTACCGGGAATACGTCAGCCGCAAGCAGAAGAACGCGGTACTCGACTACGACGATCTGCTGCTCTACTGGCACATCATGATGAGCGACAAGCAGGTCGCGGCCGCGGTCGGCGGGCAGTTCGATCACGTGCTGGTCGACGAGTACCAGGACACGAACAAACTCCAGGGCGACATCCTGCTCGCGCTGAAGCCGCAGGGTACCGGCATGACGGTCGTCGGCGACGATGCGCAGGCGATCTATTCATTCCGCGCAGCCGCGGTGGAAAACATCCTCGGCTTCGCCGACAAGTACACGCCGCGCGCGGAAAGCGTGACGCTCGCGCAGAACTACCGGTCGATCCAGCCGATTCTGGATGCGGCGAACGCGTTGATCGCGGAGGGCGCGCGGCAGCACAAGAAGACGCTGTTCTCACAGCGCGCATCCTCGCAGAAGCCGTACTACGTGACGGTGGACGATCTGCATGGACAGGCGGAGTACGTTGCGAACCGCATTGTCGCGGGGCGCGAAGTGGGCGTCGCGTTGCGCCGGCATGCCGTGTTGTTCCGCAGCTCGCATCACAGCGACCTGCTCGAAGTCGAGCTGATGAAGCGCAAGGTGCCGTTCGTGAAGTACGGTGGCCTCAAATTCCTCGAGGCCGCGCACGTCAAGGATGTGCTCTCGGTACTGCGCTGGGCGGAAAACCCGCGCAATCAAATCGCCGCCTTTCGCGTGCTGCAGCTCCTGCCCGGGATGGGTCCGGCGCATTCGCGCGCCTGCATCGATTTTCTCGCGACCAAGCAGAACGCCTTCAAGGCGCTCGCCGAATTTACGCCGCCGACCGCGACGATCGAAGCCTGGCGGCCCTTCATGCGCATGATGGAATTCATCGCCGACCCGGCGACGCCGTGGCCCGGACAGGCGCAGCGCGTGCGTGAATGGTTCACGCCGCACATCGATCGGCTGTACGACGCGCCGCGTACGCGCGCGGCCGATGTCGAGCAGCTCGATCGCCTGTCGACCCAGTACCCCTCGCGCGAGCGCTTTCTCACCGAGCTCGCACTCGATCCACCGGCAGCGACCGGCGATCTGGCAGGCGTGCCACTCCTCGACGAAGACTACGTCGTGCTGTCGACAGTGCATTCGGCGAAAGGCCAGGAGTGGGAATCGGTCTACGTGCTCAACGTGAACGATGGCAGCTTTCCCTCGGAGTTCTCGACGGGCAAGCCCGAGCTCATCGAGGAGGAGCGGCGCCTTCTCTACGTGGCGATGACGCGGGCGAAGAGCGAGCTGCACCTCATCTGCCCGCTCAAGTACCACGTTACGCAGCAGGCGAAGACGGGCGACAAGCACGTGTATGGAGCGCGCAGCCGCTTCATGTCGGACCGCGTGATGAAGTGTTTCGCGCCAACGACTTTCCACGGCACACCGTCGCCTGATCGCCTCGCCGCCGATGCGGGCCAGAAGCTCGACATCGCCTCCAAGCTCAAAGATATGTGGTGAACGCTCGGTCGGGCTGATTTTCCCATGGACGGTTTCGGGGAGTGAGTCAGCGGAGGGGCCATGTCTGCGCCCGGCTCCAGCGTTCAAACTCAACTTCCCTTACACGGCCTGCCCGCGAACATCGCCAGACCGGGCTTGCCAGACCCCATCCGCCGCCCGCCTCCCCGAAACTCGCGATGGCGAATGGCTCCTCATCGCGCGAGTCCACGCAGGTCGGCGAAGGCGCGACCCCGCGGCGCTCGACGGGCTCCTCCTTCGCGCTCATTGCAAACGCCGCCGCGCGAGCGCTGGCAATGAGGCAGGCAAGGTCGAACGGCACCGCGATAACACGTCGCCTCATTGCCCGCTTGCGCAAGGATCGCGAGAAATTCCGAGCGGTCCACCGCCGGAATTTCTCATGCGCGTTTGCGCGATGAGCGCGAAGGAGGAACCTGTCCAGCGCCGCCGAAACCGTCGAACGGGAAGAATAAATCCGACCCTCTACTTCGCGGGCTTGATGAATTTGAGGGTGAAGCGGTCGCTCTCGCCGATGGCCGTGTATTTCGCGCGATCGTTGTCGCCGTCCGCGTAGGTGGGCGGCAACGTCCATACGCCTTTCACGTAGTCCTTGGTGTCTTTCCGATTGGCGTTGATTTCCGAGCGGGCGAGGAGCTTGAAGCCGACGCTCTCGATCATCGCGATCGCGAAGTCTTCGCGCACGTAACCTGATTTCGCCTGCGGGTCCTGCGGCTGATCGGCGCGGCCGCGGTGTTCCTCGACGCCCAGTACGCCGCCCGGCTTCAACGCGTCGTACATCGCCTTGAACGCCACCGGCGCGTAGCCGCCGCGCATCCAGTCGTGAATATTGCGGAAGGTCACCACGAGATCCACGGAGCCCGGCGGCGCGATGGCGGTTTTCGTTGCGCTCAGCGCGGTAACCTGCACTTCGCCATACAGATCGGGTCTGGCGGCCAGCATGTCACGGTAACTTTGCAGCGACTCCTGTGCGCCTTTGCCCGGCGAATCCGGATCATAGTGTGCGGCGTAGAACTTGCCGGACCCATGCACCAGAGGCGCGAGAATTTCGGTGTACCAACCGGCGCCCGGGTAGATCTCGACGATCGTCATTCCGGGGCGCGCGCCGAAGAACTCGAGCGTTTCCTTCGGGTGCCGGTACACGTCGCGCGCGCGATTGGCCGCGCTTCTCTGATCGCCGGCAAGGATCCGGTCGAGCTGCTGCGCGCCCGCGGCGTCAGCTTTCTGGGCGGGCTGCGCTATCGGCGTGCAAGCCGTCAGGCCGAACACGCTGCAAGCGATGACTGTGAGCGTTGCGGCGGAGAGGATCGGGCGAGTGATTTTCATCTGTCACATGATCGCAAAAAAAAGAACCCCGCGCGGGCGGGGTTCTCTTACTTGCGTCGTCAATCAGCGTGAATCAGCGACGGAAGCCGCCGCCCTTCGGGCGCGCGGGACGTTCCTGTGCTTCATTCACCCGCAGCGGACGGCCACCCATCTGGAAGCCGTTCATCTGCTGGATTGCGGTCTGCGCTTCGGTACCGCACATCTCGACGAAGCCGAAGCCGCGCGGCCGGCCGGTTTCGCGATCGTTGATGAGCTTGACGGAGTCCACTTTGCCATGACGCTCGAACAGCCCACGAACTTCATCTTCAGTCGCAGTGAAGGGGAGGTTTCCCACGTAGATCGTCGTCATCGAGTAAGTCTCACTCTGCCGGCGGTCGCCCGCGGACGGTTCCGCTGCGTTACCGCGATTGAACCCACAGGTCAGCACTCATCAGCCAGCCGAGTCCGGCGCGGACACGAGAGCAAGGCTTTAGCGTAGGCCTGCACCTTTAGGATCGTGCTCAATTTCGGGTACGAACCGGCGCCGATCGTAACTGCACTTATCCAGACAGTGCAAATGAACTCATTGGCGTCGATGCAACAAATTGGCTCTGGCGACGCAAGATGCGCTCGAAAGGAGCGATCGTGGGACCGAAACGGGGCCGGGCAACGAGCGGCGACCCTCGATCGGGGCCTGTCGCGTGCCAGTTGTCGTAAAAAAGCGCCAATTCGTTTCGGCTCAGCGCAGGGTGCTCCAGATCGTCCACAAACCAATGATCATGAAGCCGACACCGGCGGCGAGCGTGAGATGACGAGGTTCCACATAGCGGGTAAGCACGGACCCGGCGAGCACGCCGATCGCGCTCGCGAGGACCAGCGCCGCCGACGCTGCAAGGAACACCAGCAGCTTTCCCTGGGGCCGGTTCGCCGCGAAGAGCAAAGTCGCAAGCTGTGTCTTGTCGCCGAGTTCGGCGACGAACACCGTCCCGAAGACAATCGCCGCGGTTCTCCAGTCCATGACGGTGATCTTCAGATCGAGCCGTCGGGCTCGAGATACGTATAGCCGTTCAACTCGCTCTCGTAGAAGCGGCGCAGAGCCTGGCTTTCCGCGAGCGACATGCGGCCTTCGCGCACGGCGCGTTCGCAATCGCGTGAGAGCTGGGGAAAGAGGCGCTCCACGTCGTATTGCATGTAGCCAAGCACTTCACCGGCGGTATCGCCCTTGACGATCTCCTCGATCCACCAGCCGCCTTCATCGTGCAGGCGGATATGGACGACATGCGTGTCGCCGAAGAGGTTATGCAGGTCGCCCAGCGTCTCTTGATAGGCGCCGACCAGGAACGCCGCGAGGTAATACTCCTGGCCCTCGACGAGATCGTGCAGCACGAGCGTGCGCTGCACGTCGCGCAGGCTCACGAAGCGGTCGATCTTGCCGTCCGAATCGCAGGTAATGTCAGCCAGCACGGCGTTGCGCGTCGGCCGCTCCGTCAGTCGATGCACGGGCATGATCGGAAAGAGCTGGTCGATCGCCCAGCTGTCGGGGAGCGACTGAAAGACCGAGAAATTGCAGAAGTAGGTATCGGACAGCAGCGCCTCGAGCCCCTCGAGTTCTTCGGGGACTTCGTCGAGCCGGCGGCAGAAGTCGCGCACTTTCGCGCAGGTTGCCCAGAAGAGCCGCTCGGCGAGCCCGCGGAATTCAAGCGTCAGGTAACCGAGGTTGAACATCTGCAAGGCCTGTTCGCGAGCCTGCTGCGCGTCGTGGTAGCACTCGACGAGACGGCGCTCGCTCACCGAGCGGTGCGCGTCGAAGAGGTCGAGCACCGGCTGCGGAATGTCATCGCTCCCCGCGTAGTCCTCCGCGACCTTGCCCGCGACGCGGAACTTGTCGAGCGCGGAGGAGCCGAGCGTGTTGAAGATCAGCACGCTGTGGTGAGCGGCGATGGCGCGGCCGGACTCGCTCACGATGATCGGGTGCGGGATCTCGCGCGCGTTGCATACGCTCGCGATCCGGTAGACGACGTCGCTTGCGTACTCGTTCAGCGTGTAGTTCATCGACGACGGAAAGTTGGTGCCGCTGCCGTCGTAGTCGATGCCGAGGCCCCCGCCGATATCGATGTACTCGAGCCCGGCGCCCATGCCCTTCAGTTCGCCATAGACGTGCGCGAGCTCGTTGATGGATTCCTTCACACGGCGAATGTCCTGTAGCTGGCTGCCGGGATGGCAATGCACGAGTTTCAGGCAATCGAGCATGTCCCGGCTTTTCAGGGTCTGGAAAAGCTCGAGGATTTCGCTGATGAACAGGCCGAATTTCGATTTCTCGCCCGCCGATTCGCGCCAGCGGCCGGCGCCTTCGCTCGCGAGCTTCACGCGTACGCCGATCTGCGGACGCACCTGATACCTCTCGGCATGCTTCAGGATCAATGCGAGTTCGCTGAAGTTCTCCACCACCGGAATGATTGCGCGGCCGAGTTTGGTCGCGAGGATCACCGCCTCGATGTAGCTGTCATCCTTGAAGCCGTTGCAGATGATGAGACGATCGCGCACATCCTCGGTGATTGCCATGACCGCAAGGAGCTCGGGCTTGGAGCCGACTTCGAGCCCGAAGCCGAATTGCTTGCCGCAACGGTAGACCTCTTCCACCACGGTGCGCTGCTGGTTCACCTTGATCGGGAAAACCGCGGCGTAGCGATTCTTGTAGTCGTTCTCGGTGATGGCGCTCGCGAACGCGTCGTGCAGGTGCTTCAGGCGATGCGCAATGATGTCCGAGAAGCGCACGACGACGGGCGCGGTGAGGTCACGCGCCTTGAGTCCTTCGACCAGCTCCAGCAGGTCGATCGCACGCGCCGGGTCCATGTCCGGGCGCACGACCACGTGGCCTTCCGCATTGATGCTGAAATAACCCTTGCCCCAGGCCTGCACCTGATAGAGCTCGAGTGCATCCTCGATTTTCCAGCTCAGGTCGGGGCTCAGCTTCTTGGCGGTGTTATCCACGGCGCGCGCACGATAACAAATATGGGCTGCAAGTAAATGCGTCAGGGGCTGGTCGCGATCGGCCGGGCGCGATCGCGAATCCATTCACTCCACGATCCCGGGTAGAGACGGGCGCCGCCGAGGCCGGCAAGTTCGAGGGCGATGAGGTTGTGACAGGCGGATACGCCCGAGCCGCACATCGTGATGGCGCTCGCGGGCGACGCGGCGCCGAGCGTCTGTAACCAGCGGCGGCGCAGCTCTTCCGGCGCAAGGAAGCGGCCATCGGTATCGAGATTCAGCGTGAGCGGATGACTGCGCGCGCCGGGCACGTGGCCGGCAATCGGATCAATGGGTTCGCTGTGGCCGCTGAAGCGATCGGTCGCGCGCGCGTCGATCAGGAGGAGTTCAGGCCGGCCAATCATTACCGAGATTTCATCCGTCGATACCCACTGCTTGCGATCGGCGCGGGCGCTGAAGGCGCCTGGCGCGCATTGCGGCGCGAGGTCGGTTTGCGGGCTGGATCGCGCCAGCCATTGCTTCCAGCCGCCGTTGAGCACGGCGACCCGCGAGTGGCCGAGCCAGCGCAGCATCCACCAGAGCCGTCCGGCGGTCGCGCCGTTGCTGTCGTCATAGACCACGACCTGAGTTTCAGGACCGATGCCCCAGCGGCGCAGCGTCGCAACAAAGGTTTCCACGTCCGGCAGTGGATGGCGCCCGCTTGCCGCCGTCTGCGGTTGAGCGAGGTCATGGTCGAGGTGCGCGTAGGACGCGCCCGGAATGTGACCCCGCGCGTAGGCTGCTGCGCCCGCCTGCGAGGCAAAGAGGTCATAACGGCAATCCACCACGACGAGCTGCGCGGAGTCGCGGAGCGTTGCCAGCTCCTTGGCAAGGTCAGCGGCTTCAATGAGAGTCGTGTAGCTCATGCGCCAGTTCCTGCCCCCCGGTTCCCGCCCACTATCGGTTGTGGCTACAATTCAATCCGCAGCCCGCATCGCGCGACGATACATCAAATACACGGCCCGACATGGCACTCGAAGTCTATTGGGGTAGTGGCAGTCCCTACGCATGGCGCGTGCTGCTCGCTCTTGAGCGCAAGCGCCTGCCGTACGAGTCGCACCTCCTGCAGTTCTCCAAGCAGGAGCACAAATCGCCGCAGATGCTGAAGATGAATTTTCGCGGGCAGGTGCCCGTGATCAAGGATGGCGAATACGTCTGCTTCGAGTCCCTCGCCATTCTCTATTACCTGGACCTCAAGTATCCCACTCCGCGCATCTTCGGCCATACGCCCGAGGAAGCGGGCACGATCATGCGTGTGATCTGCGAATACCAGTCCTATGCCGAGGTCGAGATCAACAAGTTCGTCGGCGCGGTGTTCAGCGGGGGCGTGGATCTGAGGAGCGAGGCGATCGCCCACGCGATGCATCTCGTCGGCGGCGAAGCGCGCACGATCGAAGGGCGCCTGTCGAAGTCCGATTGGGTCGTGGGCGAAGAGATGTCCGCCGCCGACATGGTGATTTTTCCAGGCATCCAATTGTTGCTGCGCGCGTTGTCGAAGCCCGCGGCCGCGGATCTGCGTTCGCGGTTTCTCCCGCTCGACGTGCACTACCCGGCGATCGCGCGCTGGATCCACCGGGTCGAAGCGCAGCCCGGCTATGAGCGCACCTATCCGCCTCACTGGCGCGAAGCACCTGCCGCACCGAGTCCCGCGGTCGGTTGAGTCCCTGCGCAGGCTGGCTCCCTGCCATGCGGCCCTGTAACCTGCACGCCCTTGTATGAAGGGGCTCGCGTGCCCGCGGCCCCGGTAGTGAGAAAGACAGCATCATGAGCAATCACAAGATTCATGTTCAGTTTCCAGGCCGGATCGTATTCGTCGGATTTGGCAGCATCGGCCAGGGCGTTTTGCCGCTCGTCCTGCGGCACATCGGGATCAAGTCCGAGCGCATCACGATCATCACGGCCGACGACAAGGGCCGGCGCGCGGCCGAACAGTACGGAATCAAATTCATCATCGAACCTTTGACGCGCGACAACTACCGTCGCGTGCTCGATCCGCACGTCGGGCGCGGCGATTTCGTGATCAATGTGTCGGTCGACGTCTCGAGCATCGCCCTCGTCAAGCTGTGCGCGGAGAAAGGCGCGCTCTACCTCGACACCTGCATCGAGCCCTGGCCGGGCGGCTACACCGATCCGGCAATTCCGCTTTCCAAGCGCTCGAACTACGCCTTGCGTGAAGAGGCGCTGGCGGTGCGCGCCGCCAATCCGCGGGCGCCGACCGCCGTGCTGACTCATGGCGCGAACCCCGGCCTCGTGCAGCACTTCGTGAAGCAAGCGCTGCTGAACATCGCCGAGGACACCCAGACGGACGCCGGCAATCCAGAGACCAAGCAGGATTGGGCGCGCCTCGCGCAGAAGCTTGGCATCAAGGTGATTCATATCGCCGAGCGCGATACGCAGATCTCGAGCGTGCCGAAGGAGCTGGGAGAGTTCGTGAACACCTGGTCGGTCGATGGCTTCGTGAGCGAAGGCTCGCAACCCGCGGAGCTGGGCTGGGGCACGCACGAACGCAATTTCCCGCGCGATGGCCGCCGCCATGATTTCGGCTCGCAGTGCGCGATCTATCTCAATCAGCCGGGCGCGGGCACCAAGGTGCGTACCTGGACGCCGCTAGCCGGACATTTCCATGGCTTTCTCGTCACGCACGGCGAGTCGATCACCATGGCCGACTTCTATACGGTGAAAGATGGCGCCAACGTCGTCTATCGACCGACTGTGCACTACGCCTATCACCCCGCGGATGCCGCGGTGCTGTCCGTACACGAGTTCGCTGGCCGCAATTGGCGCCTGCAGGCCCGTCAGCGAATCATGATGGACGACATCACGAAAGGCATCGATGAACTTGGTGTACTGCTCGCGGGGCACAAGAAGAACGCCTACTGGTACGGATCACAGCTCTCGATCGATGAGGCACGGCGCCTCGTGCCATACAACAGCGCGACGAGTTTGCAGGTCACGGTCGCGTGCCTCTCCGGAATGGTGTGGGCAATTGAGAACCCGAGCATGGGTATCGTTGAGCCCGACGAGATGGATTTCCGCCGCCACCTCGAGATCTGCATGCCGTATCTCGGGCCGGTCGTCGGGCAGTACTCCGAATGGAACCCGCTCTTCGATCGCGGGCGCCTCTTCCCCGAGGATCTCGACGAAACGGATCCTTGGCAGTTCAAAAACGTCCGGGTGATGTAGCGAATAAGGCGTCAGATCTATTTTCCCAGCCAGCGCTGCCAGGCCGAGACAAGAGTGGCTCGATCAATTGCTGGCGCGATGACCGGCGATTCAAGTGCTGAGGCGCCATTCGCCCTTGCGAGTTTCGGCGGAGGCGGGCAGCGGATGGGGTCTGGCAAGCCCGGTCTGGCGATGTTTGCGGGCAGGCCGTCCAAGGCAAGTTGCGACTGAACGCTGGAGCCGGGCGCAGACATGGCCGCTCCGCTGACTGACTCCGACGAAACCGTCAAACGGGAAAGATAGATCTGACCCCTTTTCTACTCGGACAGCAGGGTCTCGACGGCGTTCTCGATGCGCGTTGCCTGCGCATCACCGGTGTGCGTTTCTCCGTAGTAGCGGGCGCGGATGCGGCGCCGGCGGTCGACGAGGTAGTACGCGGGCCAGTACTCGTTGTCGAGAGCCCGCCAGTACCGGAAGTCATCGTCAATCATGATCGGGTGTTCGAGTTTGAACTCGCGCGCCTTCTCGCGGACGCGCGCGCGATCGTGTTCCGCTGCGAGTTCCGGACTGTGAATTCCAACGACGCTCAGGCCGCGCGGTGCGAAGCGGGCTTCGACCGTGCGTAGCCACGGAAAACTGCGGTAGCAGTTCCAGCATTCGAATGCCCAGAAGTCGAGCAGCACGACGCGCCCGGCGAGGCTCGACCAGCGCAACGGAGCTGAATTGATCCAGTCGCGCTGGTCCCGCGCGGTGAATTCCGGCGCGATAGCAAGATCGCTGGCTGCGTTGCTGGTGGACGATGCCAGGCGGGCGAGCATCGGCAGGGCGGGCAAGGCGCAGAGAAGCTGGCGGCGATTGATGCTCATGCGAACGAGGTGACCAGAAAGGCGCGTTCTATATTTCCGCGGCTTACCCCTGGTTTCCATAGTTTTCTACTTGGGCGGCTAAGGCCGCGCACCGTAAGCGATCGCGGTAATGATGAGCCGTCGTTCGCCACCCGGCAAAGCGACCAGCACTTCAGCATCCAGTCGTTTTCCGAGGAGCGCCTTGCCGAGCGGCGAATCCATGCTGATGAACTCGGTCTCGCGGTCAAATTCGTCCGGGCCCACGATGCGGTAGAGCCTCGCTTCCCCGGCTTCATCTTCCACGGTCACCCAGGCGCCGAAAAAAACGCGCTGCGGATCGGAAGGCGGCTGATCGACAACCACCATGCCCTCGAGGCGCTTGCGCAAGAAGCGCACGCGGCTGTCGATTTCGCGCAGCCGCTTCTTGCCGTAGATGTACTCCGCGTTTTCCGAACGGTCGCCGAGCGCTGCCGCTTCGCTCACGGCGCGCGTGACCTCTGGACGCTCGGCGCTCCAGAGCGCATCGAGCTCCGCGCGCAGCCGCGCCGCACCTTCGGGGGTGATGTATTGCGAGCCCGGGCGGTCGGGGATGCGAAATCTCGTCATGACGATTGGTTAACCAGTGGCTGGCGATCGGCTTCGTGACCTGTTTCACCGGGACGCCCGGGCGTTGTGTGCCGGTAGTCACAGATTGACAGGACGCCCGTCTTTAATCTGCGGCTCCATGGGCGTCAAGTACTACACCCACTTCCTCATGAGCGAGGCCCAGCAGCCCGCACCGAGCGAATTCAGCGGCGTAGTGGAGTTGAACCGAGTGCCCCAGGCGCCAGGAGACATGCAAGAGGTGGCAACGATTCTGGCTCGCAGTCTCGACATCGACCTCGATGACATCCGCATTCTGCACTGGTCGCGTTTGCATTGAGTGGCGGCCGCGCCGCTCGACCCGATCCCCTAGCGGACTTTCCATCCCTTCGTAAAGTCCGCTTTTCCAACCCCGAACTCAAGGTTCGGGGTTTTTTTTTACCCTCTCCTTCTTATCTGGGCCGCAGTTGCGGTCTACTAGCGCGCGTGAGCTTCAAGGATCACTTCTCGCGTCACTCGGCGGCCTATCGCCAGTTCCGGCCGAGCTATCCCGCAGCGCTGTATGAATTTCTGGCGAGCCTGGCGCCGGGGCGCAAGCTTGCCTGGGACTGCGCGACAGGTAACGGTCAGGCGGCAGTGAGTCTCGCGCAGCACTTCGAGCGGGTCCTGGCCACTGACGCGAGTGCTGCGCAATTGGCCGAACGACAGAGAGAACCGCGTGTCCTCTATGCCTGCGCAACGGCCGAGCAGGCGCCGATCAGGAGCGGCAGTTGCGCACTCGTCACCGTCGCGCAAGCCGCACACTGGTTCAATCTCCCCGCTTTCTATGCCGAAGTGGAACGCGTCGGGTCTCCCCTTGCTGTAATCGCGCTGTGGACCTACGGCCGATGCATCGTGAACCGGGGCGTCGATCAGGATGTCGCCGATTTCACTCGCGAATTCATCGGGCCGTACTGGCCGCCCGAGCGCCACTACGTCGACGCCGGCTATCGCACGCTGCCGTTTCCATTCGAGCGCTGCGCGGCGCCGTCCTTTGAGCTCGCCGTTGAATGGTCCGCCGAGGATCTCGTGAACTACATCGGCACATGGTCTGCGGTGAGCCGTTACCGGGACGCGGTCGGCAGCGACCCGCTGATCCAATTGCGCGCGCGGCTCGCGCTATCTTGGGCGGATGGAAAAATGCGGCTGGTCCGCTGGCCGCTTGATCTCATTGTCGGTCGCATCGGTTGAAGGAGTTCTTTGCATGAAACGCCCACTGGCTGTTGTTGCCACCTCTCTTGCCCTTGTTCTCGCTCTCAGCGCAGCGGGCGGCGCTGCGGAAACGATGCTCAAGTCCGGTATCGATTCCTCCGGCTTCGACAAATCGGTGCGACCGCAGGACAACTTCTTCCTGTACGTCAACGGCGGCTGGATCGCGCGCACGGAAATTCCAGCCGACAAGTCGAACTACGGGACTTTCACAGCCCTCGCCGACAAGGCGGAGAGCGATCTGCGCGCGATCATCGAGGAAGCCGCGGCGGACAAGGCACACGCCAAAGGATCGGACGCCCAGAAGATCGGCGACATGTATGCGAGCTTCATGGACACCGCCCGCATCGAGAAGCTCGGCGTGACACCGCTGCAGGCGGAATTCGGCCGCATCAACGCGATCAAGGACCGCCCCTCGCTGGTGCGCTATCTCGCACACGCGCTGCGCGTTTCGATCAAGGTGCCGGTCAACGCGAATGTCAATCAGGACGCCAAGGATACGACGAAGTACATCACCTATTGGGACCAGAGCGGTCTTGGGTTGCCGGATCGGGACTACTACCTCAAGCAGGACGAGGAGTTCGTGGCCTACCGCGCGGCCTATCTCGACTATGTGGAAAAAGTGCTGTCGCTCGCAGGCGTAAGGGACGCGCACGCGGCGGCGGCCCGAGTCATGAAGCTCGAATCCCATCTGGCTGAGTCGCAGTGGTCGCGCGCGGACAGTCGCGACGCGGACAAGACCTACAACAAATTCACGCTGGCGGATGCGGGCAAGTTGATGCCCGGTTTCGACTGGAAACTGTTCCTCGCCGAAGGCAAGGTGCCGGTGGGCGACCTCGTGATCTCGCAGCCGACCTACTTCACGGCGCTCGCCAAGACTTTCGACGAGGTGCCGCTCGCCGACTGGAAGGTGTACCTCAAGTTCCATGTCATCGACACCCTGGCGCCATACCTCAGCGATGCCTTCGTGCAGGCGAATTTCAATCTCTATGCGAAGACGCTGCATGGCATCGAGCAGAATCGTCCGCGCTGGAAGCGCGGCGTGCAGTCGGTCGAAGACGGCATGGGAGAAATGGCCGGCAAACTCTACGTCGCGCGCCACTTCAAGCCCGAAGCGAAAGTGCGCATGGATCAGCTCGTGAAGAATGTGCTGGCAGCGCTCGATGCCGATATCGACCAGCTCCAATGGATGGGTCCTGAAACCAGGCGGCATGCGCACGACAAGCTCGCGCGTTTCACCGTCAAGATCGCGTATCCGGACAAGTGGCGTGACTACAGCAAGCTTGAGATTCGCGCCGGCGATCTCGTGGGCAATGTGCTGCGCGCAAACGAGTTCGAGACCAATCGGCAGCTCGCGAAACTCGGCGGACCCATCGACCGCACCGAATGGAGCATGACGCCGCAGACCATCAATGCGTACAACAATCCGGTCGGCAATGAGATTGTCTTTCCCGCTGCGATCCTGCAGCCCCCGTTCTTCAACGTGGAAGCGGACGACGCCGCGAACTATGGCGCAATCGGCGCAGTGATCGGCCACGAGATCAGTCATGGTTTCGATGACCAGGGCCGAAAATTCGACGGCGCCGGCAATCTCAAGGACTGGTGGACGAACGAAGACAAAGTGCAGTTCACCGCGCGCGCGGATCGCCTCGCCAAGGAATACGACGGCTTTGAGTCCGTGCCGGGGCACCATTTGAACGGCCGGTTTACGCTCGGCGAGAACATCGGTGATCTTTCGGGGATGGCGATTGCCTACCAGGCGTACAAACGCTCGCTCGGCGGCGCCGCAGCGCAGGTGATCGACGGGCTGACGGGCGATCAGCGCTTCTATCTCGGGTACGGGCAGGTCTGGCGGCGCAAATATCGCGAGGCCGACCTGATCGCCCGCATTTCGACGGATCCGCACAGCCCGGCGCAGTTCCGGGTGAACGGTATCGTGGTCAACCTCGATCCGTTCTACACCGCCTTCGACGTCAAGCCGGGCGACAAAATGTACGTAGCGCCCGAAGAGCGCATCAAAATCTGGTAGGGCTATTGAAATGCGCGTCACCGCCGCCACAATGCAGCGGCGGTGACGCTGCATTTTCAAGGAGTCCGTCATGCGAAGACTGCTATGGCTTGCCCCGCTCGTTGCGGTGCTCCTCTCCGGTTGCGGCTACAACGCGCTTAATAGCCAGGACGAGAACATCAAAGCGCAATGGTCGCAGGTGCTCAACGAGTATCAGCGGCGCGCTGATCTCGTGCCGAACCTTGTCAATGTCGTCAAGGGCTACACGCAATACGAAGAGAAGGTGCTGAAGGAAGTCACCGAGGCGCGCAGCCACGTGGGCTCCATCGCCGCAACGCCCGACCTCGTGAACGATGAGGCGGCCTTTCGCAAGTTCCAGGCAGCGCAGGGGGAACTCTCGGGCGCATTGTCGCGATTGCTGGCCGTCACCGAGGCTTACCCGGATCTCAAGGCAAGCGCGCAGTTCCAGGATCTGCAGGCGCAGCTGGAAGGCACCGAAAACCGCATCACGGTAGCGCGCAATCGCTACATTCAGTCCGTCCAGCAATTCAACACGACGGTGCGTGTGTTCCCGAGCAATCTCACGGCGATGATGTTCGGCTTCAAGACCAAGGCCAATTTCTCCGTCGAGAATGAGGCGGCGATCTCGAAGCCTCCGACCGTTGACTTCAACGCTCCGGCGCCAAAGCCGACCGGTAACTAGTACACCGGCGGACACCACGCTGCGGCGATGACTCCACGCATCCTCTTTGCATTGATCGCGCTCGCCGGGGTTTTCTCGGCGCGCGCGGATCAGCCTGTGCCGGCGCTCACCTCGCCGGTGACCGATGTCGCAGGTCTGCTGACGGCCGCGCAATCCTCAGCCCTCGCGGCGAAACTGCGCGCCTTCGAGGCTCGCAAGGGCGCACAGGTCGCGTTGCTGATCGTCAAGACGACGGAACCTGAAACGATCGAGCAATATGCGCGACGCGTGCTCGACGTCTGGAAGCTCGGCCGCAAAGGTATCGACGACGGCGCACTGCTGCTCGTCGCGGTCGACGATCATGCCCTCAGGATCGAGACGCAGTACGGACTCGAAGGCGTACTGCCCGACGTCATCGCGAGCCGCATCATCCGCGAGACCATCGTGCCGCAGTTCAAGGCGCAAAATTATTACGACGGCATCAACGCGGGGATCGATCGCATGTTGAGTGTGATCGACGGTGAGCAGTTGCCTGAGCCAGAGCCCGCGTGGCAGCGTCCCGGCTGGGATTCATCGCTGCCGATCCTGTTTTTCGTGGCCTTGTTCTCCGGCGCTCTGCTGCGGCAGATCTTTGGCAAGACCATTGGCTCCATTGGTTCCGGTGCCCTGACAGGCACCGTGGCCTGGTTCATCGCAAGGTTTCTTCCGGTCGCGATAGGCGCCGGTGTCATTGCGTTCTTCATCGCGTTGACCAGGGGTTCCGGCCCCGGGCGCTGGATGAGTGGGGGTCGCGGTGGATTGGGTGGCGGCTGGACTGGCGGTGGTGGCTGGAGCGGCGGCGGCGGAGGCGGTTGGAGTGGTGGTGGTGGCGGCGGCGGCGGCGGCGGCGCTTCCGGGGGCTGGTAGATGAACGGGTCGCGGCTCATCAAGCACCTCTTCGCCAGCCGACGCGCCATGCGCTCGGCGTTCGACGATCGTGTGCTCACCGCCATCGAGCAGGCTGTCCATGCCTGCGAGAGCAAGCACCGCGGCGAAATCCGTTTCGCGGTCGAAGGGGCGCTGCATCCCAATGCTGTCTGGAAGGGCGTTACCGCGGCCGAGCAAGCCAAGCACGTGTTCGCCGAGCTCGGTGTCTGGGATACCGAACTCAACAATGGTGTCCTTGTCTATGTGCTGCTGGCCGATCGCGCGGTGGAAGTCGTGGCGGATCGCGGCTTTGCTGGGCGAGTTGCGCCTGACGAATGGCGCGCGGCTTGTGCCGCCATGGAGAGCGAGTTTCGGCAGGGTCGCTACCTGGAAGGCGCGACGGCAGGAATCGAGGTTGTAGGACAAATACTGACGCGTCATTTCCCCGCTGCCGCGGGTGATCGCAACGAACTACCGGACCGCCCGGCGCTGCTGTGACGCCGGCTTTCGATGGTGCGATACTTCGCGCATTAGAAGGGGATCTGCAATCTTGGTAACAACGCGCCGTATTGGCATTTTGATTCTGGGTGCTGCTGTTGCAGCAGTCATGGCCGGCTGCTCCTTGCTCAACGGGCCCTGGGCCAAACACGAGGCGCCGGCTCCGGAGGCTGCGCCTGCAGCGGTCGCCGAGGTGCCGAAGAACCCGCCCAGCGCAACGCACCGCTTCGAGTTCGACCCGGATCACGACGACGTCGTTGGTTATGTGCAAACGACCGTCGCGACGGCTGATGACACGCTGCCGGATATCGCCCGACGCTTCGATCTGGGTTACGAGGAGATGGTGCGCGCCAATCCGGGCGTTGACCCCTGGCTGCCCGGCGCCGGCAAGACGATCGTGTTGCCGACGCAGTACGTGCTGCCCGAGGCGCCCAAGGAAGGCATCGTCATCAACGTGGCCGCGATGCGGCTCTACTACTTTCCGCCGCGCAAGAAGGGCGAACTGCAAACCGTGTACACGCACCCGGTCGGCATCGGCAAGATCGGCTGGAATACGCCGGAAGGCGTGACCAAGGTCATCGCGAAAGAAAAGGATCCGGTGTGGCGCGTGCCCGATTCAGTCCGCAAGGAGCATCTGGAGAACGGCGAAGACCTGCCCGCGGTCGTGCCGCCCGGGCCGGATAACCCGCTCGGCAATCGCAAATTCACGCTCGCCTGGCCGACCTATCTCATTCACGGAACCAACAAGGCCTACGGCGTGGGCATGCGCTCGAGCCATGGCTGCATGCGCCTCTACCCCGAAGACGTCGAACCTTTTTACGACATGGTGCCGATCGGCACGCAGGTGCGGGTCGTGAATCAGCCATTTCTTTTCGGCTGGCATCAGACCGCGATGTATTTCCAGGCATACGGAGCCGTGCAGGACGACACCAAGAACTGGAAGCAGGCCGAGAAGAAACTGCTCGGCCGCAACATCGATCCGCGCCAGCGCAAGCGTCTGAAGGACCACTCGAGTCAAATTCGCTGGGATGAAGTCAGTGCACTCGGGCACGATCCGCGCGCCGTGGCCGTACCGATCACGACGCAGGGCGCAACGCTCGAGAGCGTGTTGGCGTCGGCGAAGCAGGTCGACAACATGCTGCCCGCCGGATCGAACTGGAGCGGCAAGAACGAGCTGCTCGTGAGCGAGCAGACGTTCGAGCAGATGCTGTCCGATCGCGAGCCGGGCTCTGAAGCCGCCGCACCTGCACCTGCCGTGGCCGCCGCGCCTGGTGCGCCCGGCGCGACAGCGTCACCCGCAGTGCCCAATCACTGAAATGCCGAGTACCGCGCGCTGTCTTGATCAAGAATAAGCGCGAGGTTCCACCGGGGCAGGGGCTGATGAACAGCAAGTTCTACACATCGTTTGTAGTCGATACGCAGGACAGCGAGCCGGAGCGCCAGTTCACGGGCGTCGTTGAGCTCCGCGGCCACGGCGATGAGCCGCCGAATGCGGACGAAATCGGGCGCCTGCTCGCAAACAAACTGAATCTGGAGGCCGCACGCGTCCGCGTGCTCACCTGGTCGCGCCTGCAATGATTGCAAAACCCCTGTCGGAGTGGCTGCAGTTGATGATTGACGAAGTGGCGCGCAAGCGCCTCGATGCCGCGCGTGCCGTCGCCGAGCAGCGCGCCCGCGCCGAGGATGCCAGGTCGACCGCAGCGGCTACGCGACCGGGAATCGCACCCACGCCGAGGTCCTGACAGCGCTGTGATTCCACTGCGCGATGAGAACCCCGTTGGCAGCACGCCCTACGTCAACTTCACGTTGATCGGGCTCTGTGTACTGACGTTTCTCTGGCAGCTGTCGCTCGGCGAAGCGGGCGGTGAGCGCATCGTTTACGCGTTCGGCATGATTCCCTCGGTGCTGCTGCGGGACGCGCAGCTGCCGCCGGAAATCGGCGCGGTGCCGCCGCTCCTGTCGCTCCTCACGTCGATGTTTCTGCACGGCGGCTTCATGCATCTCGCCGGCAACATGCTGTATCTGTGGATCTTCGGTGACAACATCGAAGAGGCCATGGGCCACGGCAATTATCTGCTGTTCTATCTGATTTGCGGCGTGGTGGCGGCGCTCTCGCAGGCCTACCCACATCCGAATTCCGAGATCCCGATGATCGGCGCGAGTGGCGCGATTTCCGGCGTGCTCGGCGCTTATCTGATGCTGTTCCCGCACACGCGCATTCTGACGCTCGTACCGCTCGGATTCTTTACGCGCTTGATGCACGTGAAGGCGATCTGGGTGCTGCTGCTGTGGTTTGCGCTTCAGATCTTCGGCAACCTGACGGGTGGTGGTGGCGGCGTCGCGTTGTCCGCGCACATCGGTGGATTTATCGCGGGTGCGGCTCTCGTCGGCATCTTCAAGCGCCGCTCCGTGCCATTCGGCTACTCGCGCCGCTAGATTGTCAGGCCCCGCGGGTATGGCTTTGCCCAGCCGATCGCCGTATCTTGGCCCCTTCAACCATGGCAGTTTCCTCTCATCAGTCCGAGTTCTGGCGCGAGCTTGGCGAACGCCATGCACAGGATCTGGCTCAATTCGGCTACGGCTCGATCAAGAGGCGGCAAGCCTTCAAGTATTTCAACTGGAACTGGCGGTGGGACGCCATCCGCAACAGCGAGCAACTGCGTTTTCTCTTGGGTGCCAGCCACCCGGCGACGATGCTGCGCTGTCTGCTGACACCCGCCGTGCTTGCCAGCGCCGCCTGGAAGGACGCGCCGCTGGCCAGGGCGGACCGCTGGCTTTACACTTTCTGCGTTCGCCTGCTTTGGGAGTATGCCAGCGCGCAAGATTCCGCCGGCGTTCTCCGGCTGGCGGAACCTGAGCTTGGCAATCCCCTGCCCGTGTTCTGGAAGGGGAGGCTCATATCGCAGGATCTGGCCAACTCTGCCCTTGAGGTTGTGGGGATCTCTCGACTCCTGGTCGCGCGTCGACCGGTGAACATCACGGAGATCGGCGCCGGCTACGGCCGGACGGCGTTTGTCCTGCTGAGCCTCTTCCCCAGCTGCACGTACACCGTCATCGATATCGAGCCGGCGCTTTCCATCTCGCGCTGGTACCTCGAGAACCTGTTCCCGAAAGACCGGCTGCGCTTCGTTCATGCCAGCGACGTGGACACAATCAATTCCGGCTCCGTGTCGCTGGCCCTTTCGATCTCGTCGCTGCAGGAAATGAAGGCCGAGGAGATCGATCGATATCTGAAACTGATGGATCGGATTGCGGCTGGCGGCAGTGTGTATATCAAGCAATGGACCGAGTGGTACAACCCCTCTGACCATTTCACTGCCCGCTTCGCCGATTTCCCCATCCCGAAACGCTGGCAGCCGGTCTTCAACGGGATTTGTCCGGTACAGACCCGGTTCACCCAAGCGGGTTGGACGCTCTGAGCACTCGGTCGGTCTCGCGGGCCTCGACATGCATCACCGACAACGTGGTCACGCCGCAGCGCGCTGTCCGCCGAGCGCGCAGACAATCGAGCCGACGACGACCGCGAACGCGCCGCCAATGGCAAGTGCATTCAGTCGCTCTGGCTGCAGGAGTCCGGGCCAGAGCTTTTCCGTAAGCCACATCGCCGAGAGCGTGAAGATCGGGGCGGTGGCGAGCACGGCGCTGACACGCGATACGTCCCAGTGCTCCAGCGCCGCCGCGAAGGCGCCGTAACCAAAGAGCGTGTTCAGGCAGCAGTAGATCAGTGCGATCGCCTGGACCGACGTGACCTGAAGAATGGCCGCCGGATGAGCGACCGGCAGCAGCGCGATCGCTGCGCCGACGTACAGCACCCAGAGAATCTGCTGTGCGCCGAGCGATCGCAGCAGCAGCTTCTGCGCAATTCCGTAGCTCGCCCACACCAGGGATGCCAGCACGAGCAGCGCGACGCCCGCGGTCAGATGACTCCCGGCGACGCCAAATTCCGTGAGCCGCCGGTTGAAGAACAGAACGAGCCCCAGGAGCAGGACGGCGAGGCCCACGAGCTGCGCGCGGCCGAGGCGTTCATGCAGAAATACGAGCCCGCTCAGGAGCAGCAGCATCGGCGCGAGCTGGATGACCGTCTGATTAACGGTCGGCGATACATATTCGAGGGCGAATGCGTAGCTCAGGTAATTGCCTATCAGGCCCGCCAGCGAAATCGCAACGAGCGTCCAGCCGCGTCGAGTGAGCCGCAGCGGTACGGGTAGAGTTCCACTCATGCCGAGCAAGATGCCGAGCACCACAGCCGCCACGACAAAACGCAGCCACGTGACGGTTTCGGCGTCGACGCGCTCGCACGCGACCTTGAGCGCGATGGGAAGTGTGCTCCAGATGATCGACGTGGTGAGCGCCAGCGCGAACCCAAGCTTCCAGCGTTGGGTCGTGTAGCCATCGGACAGTCGGGGCATCTTGTACTCTTGCTGTTTTCCCGGCATCGGGCGACACGCGTCCGCCACGGACGCCAGCATATGCTAGAGTCCGGCGCGATTACTCACCCCCAGGGGCCATCCGCAGGACACGCATGGCGGAACTGCTCACGCCGGGCATCCGGGTCGCCGAAGAACCGGGGCCCGAACATTCAATCGCGCGCGCCAGCACCGCCATCACCGCTTTTGTCGGACGCGCGTTGCGCGGCCCCTGCAATCAACCGGTGACGCTCGCGAGCTTCGCTGATTTTCAGCGGCTGTTTGGCGGCCTGTGGCAACCGTCGATGCTCGGCTATGCGGTCGAGCAGTTCTTCGAGAATGGCGGGCGCGAGGCGATCATCGTGCGCGTCGCCAACGGCGCCTCACCCAAGACACTCACCCTGCCTGCCGGCGCAGGCACGCTCACGCTCGAAGCCACGTGCCCGGGCACGCGCGAGTACCTGCGCGCCTCGGTCGACTACGACAACATCGGCGAGAACGAAGGCGACCGATTCAATCTGGTCGTGCAGCGTATTCGCACGCCCGGTTCGGAATTCGTCGAGGATCAGGAGATCTATCGGCGGCTGTCGGTCGATCCCGCAGCGGGCCGCAGTTACGTGCCGTTCGGGCTCGACGACTCGGCTCTGGTGCGCTTCATCGGCGAGGTGCCGGCGGCGCGGCCGGATCGGACGCTGCATGCGCACGGCGGTCTCGTCGGCTATGTCCAGTCGAATCCCAATGGCGATGACGGCGCGCCGCCGACCGACTACGACATCATCGGTTCGGCCACCGAGGGCACTGGACTGCATGCGCTGAAGGGCGTCGAGTCCTTCAACTTTCTCTGTATTCCGCCCCTCACGCGCGACGCCGACGTCGGGCCGAGCGCCCTGATGGTCGCCGCCAGAATCGCGCGCGAGCGGTCCGCGCTGCTGATCGTCGATCCGCCCGCTGCATGGACTTCAGCGGAGGCCGCGCTCGAAGCCATGCACGATTGGTATTTCGCGAGTCAGAACGCGGTGATGTATTTCCCGCGCATCGTCGCGTACGACCGCCTGCGCGGCCGCCACGAAACCTTCGCGCCGAGCGGGGCCGTCGCTGGCATGCTGGCGCGACACGACGAGACCTGGCCCGTATGGTCACCGGCGGAGGGCGAGGACGCGATATTGCGTGCCGGATACCGCCCGCTGTGCGCAGTTGCCGATGCGGAGCGCGCGCGCCTCGCATACGCAGGCATCAACACTGTGCAGAGCGTGCGCTCGTCGGTTCGATTGGGTTTGAGCCCGCGCACACTCTGCGGGCCATCGGCGGAATCGCCCGACTGGAAATACCTGTCGGCGCGCCGTCTCGCGCTTTTCATCCTGAACAGCGTCGAGCGTGGTACGCGCTGGGTGCTGTTCGATCAGAACGGCCCCGATCTGTGGCGGCGCGTCACCGCGCGCGTCGAGGAATTCCTGGCGGGCCTCGAGGCTGCGGGCGCATTCATCGGCCATGCTGAGGACGAGGCGTATTTCGTCGCCTGCGATGAGCGGCTGAACGACGGCAGTGCCGCGCACGCCGGTTCCGTGCGCCTGCTTTTTGGCTTCGCCGCAGCCCGGTCAGGCGACTATCACTCCTATCTGATCACTCAAAGTGCGGCGGGCAGCCGGGTGGAACGAGTCAGCTACAACCGCCTGCTCTCGGCGAGCTATCGCGTCGACGAAGAGATCGAATCGACGCCCGCGATGCGTGCCGCCATAGCGCCTTACCTTTAGCTCGATGTCCGCTTCGATACGTACATCGTAATCACGGCGCGCACGACTTCCAGACCGTCCTTGTCCATGGCGGTCACCGGCACGCCGACGTTCTCCCCATCGACCCAGTCCTGCTTGTCGAGTCTTGCGACGGCGGTAATGTCCGTCTTCGCTTTCTGCAGATATTCAATCGTCATGCCGCGCGGGATCCAGCGCAGCTCGGCGGGCAGCGTAGCTTCCATCAGCATGCCGGCCGCGAGTTCGCAGAGATTGGCGATCGCGAGCGCATGCACGGTGCGAATGTGATTCAACACACCCCGCCGTTTGCGCATCGATACCTGGCACAGGCCCGGCCGCAATTCCTGAAAGCGCGGTTGGATGGTCGAGAAATACGGCGCGTTGAGGCAGATGATTTCGGCAAACAGCCATTTGCCAAGCGGGCGGCGCGCGAGCCGCTCGTAGAGACTCAAGCTCCGACTGGCCATGCCTGTGAGCGCCTCGGGCGTTCGCTCCCGGCGAACTTGCCGGGCGTCTGACGCGTAATTCTACATACGCAGGCCATTCGGCGTTCGGTGAATCGCCGCCGCGACGCGCAGACTTCGCCTTCGCGTCGGCAGTCTCGAGCCTCGGCATGGTGCGTTATCTTCGAAGTCTCTTCTTGCGGCGGAGCGGCGACACGCCCGCTCGGGGCCGCACGCGCGCAGTCGCGTACGGCCGCCCGCGACGTCAGCGAAGCCGCGCGGCAACCGACCGCCTCTGGGGACTCTTGCGAACGCGCGAGCTGCGCGGGCACGGCTTCAAGCGCCAGCATCCGCTCGGGCCTTTTGTCGTTGAGTTCGTCTGCCTCGAGCAGGCGCTGGTGATCGAGATCGAGCGCTCCTGCAGCGCACCGCACGCGGCAACCCGGCGCGTTCTGCTCGAGCGGCTGGGGTATCGCGTGTTGTGGATTACCGAAACCGAGGTGCTCAACGACCTCAAGGCCGTGCGGCGGGCGATCGAGGGCAGGCTGCATCGCTAAACTCGCGGCCGTCGTCCCGCAGCAGCACGATTCCGGTTCCCTCTCCCCTTATCAGGGGAGAGGGTTAGGGTGCGGGGATTCGATCTTGTTTCTCCCGGCTCCGCGGCGCTGGACGGGCTCCTCCTTCGCGCTCATGGCGCAAACGCGCATGAGAAATTCCGGCGGCGGACCGCTCGGAATTTCTCGCGATCCTTGCGCGATCGGGCAATGAGGCGACGTGTTATCGCGGTGCCGTCCAGCCGTACCTGCCTCATTGCCTGCGCTCGCGCGGCGGCGTTTGCAATGAGCGCGAAGGAGGAGCCCGTCCAGCGCCGCGGGACCGGGAGAAGAGGCGCACGCATTTGCTCGACGGCACCGCGAGTCGCGAGGCTTGGTCAGGGAGGTCCTTTCGGGATCGTAAAAAACAGGACGTTTTTTCCGAAGCCTACATGGACGTATTCACGGCGGTCCCGAAAGGACCTCCCTTACTAAGACTCGCAGAAGGTTCGACCGCACGCGGCCGACGGTCAGCCCTTGCGGCGGGTGAGTTCGATCGCGCGGCGCTTTTTGACGGGGACGGTGCGCGCTGGCGGGAGAAGAGAAGAAGCGCTTTCGCCGAGGCGTTCGCGCGCGTAGCGGTAGCCCGCGTCGATCGCGCGATCGAAGGCCTTCCAGTCGAGCATGTCGAACATCTCGAGCGGCGGTTGCAGCAGAAGATCGGTCATGTCGCGGTGCGCCTGCGTGTTGACCGAGCTGTTGATCATTCCCGCGCGCCACAGGATCTGCAGAATGTTCACGCGGCGTTTCTTGCCGCGGAACCATTGCACGATCTTCCAGAAGGGCGGCACTTCCGCTTCATCCATATCCGTGCTGAACGCGCGGTCCGCGCCGACATCGACGCCGACGATCGGGCCGCGCCCGAGTTCCCGCATGACGTCAACGGGCAGATTGTTGATCGCGCCGCCGTCGACGAGCACCTCGCCCTTGTCGAATACGGGCGGCAGCACGCCCGGAATCGCGACGGATGCTCGCAACCAGCGCCACAGTTTGCCGCTGCGATGAATGGCGCTGCGCCCCGTTGTGAGATTCGATGAGACGCAGAAGTAAGGCAGCGGCAGGTCCTCGATATCGACTTCACCCAGTTCCTGGCGCAGGAGCCGCCCCACTTTGCGCCCCGAGACGAGCGAGACGAGCGGCAACGTGTAGTCGTTGAGCGGATTGGTGTCGACAAAGGTGCGCTTGAAGCGCTCGCGCATTTCCGCGGCATCCCAGCCGGAAGCGACACCCGCAGCCATGATGGCGCCGATACTCGTACCGCCGACGACATCGACGGGAACTCCGGCTTCGGCGAGCGCACGGATGACGCCGATGTGCGCAAAGCCGCGTGCGCCACCGCCCGACAGCACCAGGCCTACGCCGTGGCCGGTGAGCAATCGCGCGACACGCGCAACGTCCGCCGGGCTGCGCACGTGATGATGATTGATGCCCGGCTTCTGCTCGAGCCAGCGGCGCGCAGCCCCGGCAACGAAGCGGTCTTCATGGAGCAGCACAAGTTCCGCGCGCTGCAAGGCGAGTCGACCGTCGACGCTGGTCGCAAGCGCCGGCCAGTCACTCGCGGGATCGCCGGCACGCGCCACGAGCAACAGCGAATCGGCCTGGCGCAGACACAGTTTGCTCCACGCGGTCGGCGTCGGATCCGCGACGTAGACGACGAAGTCGTTCGCGCTCTCGACGTTGTTGAACCAGTGGCTCGTGTGCTCCGCTCCACGCACGCTCCAGACGAGTTCGCTGCGCGCGATCCGGTTGAGCGCCTCGACGAGCTCCGTCGCGAAGCCGCCGATGTCGACGTCGACTCCGTGCGGGATGAGCGTGAAGGTCTTGGGCATCGCGCGCTTGCCGCGCACCTGGCTCTGGCTCGACTCGAGGCGCGCGACCGTGAGCTGGGCAATGCGCAGCAGGCCTTGCGGATGCGCCAGCATCAGCGTCTCGAAGGCGGCTTTCGAGAACCGGCCGACTTCCGTGTCGCGCAAAGCGACGACCGTCGCCGTGCGTGGCTTGCCCGAGATGAGCGCCATCTCGCCGACCGTCTCGCCAGCCAGTACGCGGCCAACGAGCCGCGCATGGCCGTCAAGCGACCTGGTATAGACACCCAGGCACCCGCTGATCACGAAGTAGAGTGCGTCCGGTTCCGCACCCGCTTCGAACAGGGTGCTCCCGCCGGGCAGCGAGAACCATTCGGTTTCGTTGGCGATGTCGCTGAGCAGCGCGACATCGAGGTCACGGAAGAGCGGCAGATTCGCGAGCATGCCGAGGACGCTGCGACGCTCGATCGCAGTTTCAACGATAGTCTCGTGCTCGAGGCTCATGGCACCAGGGGCATCCGGGCGGGGCAGGTGAGCATTGTTCGGGCGGCGGCGTTCCAAGAAGCGGACCCGGGTCACAGAAACCCGGTATGAGCGCCGTATCGCAACGCGCCAGCGCGCCCGATGACCCGAAGTCGGCAGAGCAAGGCTATTCTAGAGGCCATGAGCGAGGAACCCGAGCGAAACTGGGACGGGTCGGAACGGCGCCAGCCGCACCCGGCGCCACGCAGCCGCAAGACTCTGAAATGGGTCATCATGGCCGGGGCGGTTGGCGGGTTCGGCATTCTTCTCTATCTCAATGTCCTGCTGCAGCGGGTGATCGACAAGACCCAGCCAGTTGCGCCCGAGGATATTGCGAGCCTCGCTCAATGGCTGCGAGTAATGAGTGTCGTCATGGGCCTGTCCATGCTGGGTGTGGCCGTCTGGATCGCCCATTTTTCCTGGCGCGTCAGTACGACGGCGGTCTACCCGCCGCCCGGCTCGAGACACCTCAAACCGAAACGCGTCCTGCGCGGGCGCGTTGCCCGCACTGTTGCGCTCGCCGGCTACCTGTTTGCCGCGGTACTCGGCTCGGCCGGTGTCGCCCTGGTGCCGCTCGTATGGCGGCTTCTGCAAAAAATCGCAGGCACTTGAGAATTCCGTGAGCCCTTGAGTTGCGTGCGCGGAATCTGACGACGCTCCTGGTGTGAAGAACGCGTCAAGACGAAATGACGGTGAGCCATCACGCCGCCAAACTTTCACTCATGCGATGCTATGATCTTCATGCATTCCAAAGTTCCGAGAGGACTCGGTAACTCGCGCACCGAGGCGCCGCGCTCATGGCAGATCGATACGTTGTTTTCTCCCACGGCAAAGAGAGTGGTCCGTGGGGAGCCAAGATTTCCGCGATGGCGGAAATCGCGCGCAGTGAAGGATTCGAGCCCGAGTCCGTGGACTATCAGGGCATCGAGGATCCCGACGATCGCGTCGCGCGCTTGCTGAGTTTCTGCAAGGACCTGCGCGGTTCGCTGGTGCTGGTCGGCTCGAGCATGGGCGGCCATGTCTCGACGGCCGCCGCTGCACTCCTGCAGGCACGCGGCATGTTTCTATTGGCGCCGGCCTTCTATATGCCGGGCCACGAGGGAAAAACGCCGAAGCCGCCCAAGATTCCGATCACCATCGTGCACGGCTGGCGCGACGAAATCGTACCCGTCGAAAACAGCTTCCGCTTCGCGAAGCAACACAACGCGACGTTGCACGTGATCGACTCCGATCACCGCATGCAGGACGACATCGCGCAGATCAACTACCTCTTCGAGTACTTCCTCGTCACCCTCGAAAAGTTCCTGTAGTCCTTTCAATAGCGGCGTCGTATCGCGTTCGCTGCGATCTTGTCGATGAGACGGGGGGCGATGAGTTTGAGCCAGCGGCCGAAGCGGCCGCGTGCCGACAGGATGACGAGGCGCCTGCGCTGCTCGATCGCGCTCACGATCCGGGCGGCGCAATGTTCG